>NZ_JBNMHC010000243.1:0-3483 GCF_050872565.1 Butyricicoccus sp.
ACTGGCATCCAAGGCAACCGGTTATCCGATTGCAAAGATCGCAGCAAAGATTGCTGTCGGCTATGGTCTGGACGAGCTGACCAATGCCGTTACCGGCAAGACCGCTGCTTGCTTCGAGCCGACGCTGGACTACTGCGTTGTCAAGTTCCCGCGCTGGCCGTTTGATAAGTTTGTCTATGCAGATAAGACACTGGGCACCCAGATGAAGGCGACCGGTGAGGTTATGGCAATCTCCAACAGTTTCGAGGGCGGCATGATGAAGGCTGTTCGCTCCATCGAAATGAAGGTAGATTCGCTGTATATGCCGCTGATTGGCAAACTGAGCGATGAAGAAGTCATTGAAAAGGTAAAGACTTGTGACTTCGAGCGTATTTTCTCTATCTGTGAAGCATTCCGCCGCGGCATCATGACCGTTGATGAGGTTCACGAGATCACCAAGATTGACGAGTGGTTCCTCAATGGCTTCATGCGTATTATCGACATGGAGCACGCACTGGAAAATGCAGAAGAGCTGACTCCGGAGCTGTATCTGGCAGCAAAGAAGTTCGGCTTTACCGATAAGGTCATTGAGCGTCTGCACGGCAAGCCGGTTGGCGAGCTGTCCCGTCTGCCGGTATACAAGACGGTTGATACCTGTGCCGCAGAGTTTGAAGCAGAGACTCCGTATTATTACTCTACCTATGACGAGGAGACCGAAGTCAAGCCGTCTACCGGTAAGAAGAAGATTATGGTTCTGGGTTCCGGTCCGATTCGTATCGGTCAGGGTATCGAGTTCGACTACTGCTCCGTACATTCTGTATGGGCACTGCAGGAGCTGGGCTGCGAGACCATCATCGTAAACAACAACCCGGAGACCGTATCCACCGACTTTGACACCGCAGATCGTTTGTATTTCGAGCCGCTGACACCGGAAGATATTACCGGTATTGTCAATGCAGAAAAGCCGGACGCTGCGATTGTACAGTTCGGCGGTCAGACAGCGATCAATCTGGCAGAGCATGTAGAATCTCTGGGCGTGCCGATTCTGGGTACCCCGGCATGGAGCATTGACGCTGCCGAGGATAGAGAAAAGTTTGACGTTATCCTGAATAAGACCGGTATTCCGCGCGCAAAGGGCGATACCGTATTTACAGAAGAAGAAGCAGTCAAGGTTGCTGATCGTCTGGGCTATCCGGTTCTGGTTCGTCCGTCTTATGTACTGGGCGGTCAGGGCATGGAAATTGCTTACAAGGAAGCAGACATCCGCGAGTATATGCGCGTTATCACCCGTACCAAGATTGAAAATCCGGTACTGGTCGATAAGTACCTGATGGGCCGAGAGATCGAAGTTGACGCCATCTGCGACGGCGAAGACATCCTGATTCCGGGTATCATGGAGCATCTGGAGCGTGCAGGTATCCATTCCGGTGACTCGATTTCCGTTTATCCGTCCATCACGATTGAAGAAAAGCACAAGGAAACCATCATTGACTATACCAAGAAGCTGGCAAAGGAACTGGCAGTTATCGGTCTGGTTAACATTCAGTTCGTTCTGTACAACGATGAAGTATATGTCATCGAGGTTAACCCGCGTTCTTCTCGTACCATTCCGTATATCTCTAAGATCACCGGCGTGCCGATGGTTGATTTGGCTACTCGCTGCATGTTCGGCGAAAAGCTGAAGGACATGGGCTGGGGCACTGGTCTGTATCCGGAAGGCGACCATTACGCTGTCAAGGTTCCGGTATTCTCGTTCCAGAAGCTGCGTGATCTGGATACCCAGCTTGGACCGGAGATGAAGTCCACCGGTGAGGTTCTGGGCGTATCCACATCGTTCCGTGAAGCACTGCTCAAGGGCATGATGGGCGCAGGCTACCAGATGAAGAAGAAGGGCAAGGTTCTGATTTCTGTCCGTGATGCGGACAAGCAGGAAATCATCAACATTGCAGAGCGTTTTGCTGAGCTGGGCTTTGACCTGTATGCAACCAGCGGTACGGCAAACGTCCTCAACCGCCACATGGTAGCGACCAACTCGGTACGCAATGTCGATGAGCCGTCCCCGAATATGATTGACCTGATTGAGTCCGGTGACATTGATTATGTTATCGCAACCTCTGTCAAGGGTCGTCATCCGGAGCTTGGTTCGGTTAAGATCCGCCGCTCGACGGTAGAACATGCCATCCCGTGCCTGACTGCGATTGATACAGCATCGGCACTGCTGCGCTGCCTGGAAGGCGATACCCGCATCCAGTCCTGCGAGCTGGTTGACATCAACACCGTGCATCTGAAGTAAGAATCAATTCACATAAAAAAAGAGATCACCGCGAGGTGATCTCTTTTTGTGTCTATGCAGTTTTGTTACTTCGCAATCAGACCAAAGTACAGCAGAACCAGAACACCGAGGATGATGCGGTAATAGCCGAATACCTTGAAATCATGCTTGCGGATGTAATTCATCAGGAAGCGGATGACGAAGACAGATACGATAAAAGCAGTAATCGTGCCAATCAACATGACGGCGATCTGTGCGCCAGTGTAATTGAGACCGTACTTTACCATCTTGAGTCCGCTGGCGCCCAGCATAACCGGAATTGCGAGGAAGAAGGAAAATTCTGCGGCAACCGAACGCTCACAACCGAGGAACACTGCGCCGAGAATCGTCGAACCTGAACGGGAAGTACCCGGAATCAGCGAAAACATCTGGAATACGCCGACACAAAAGGCTTTCTTGAATGACAGGCTTTCCAGCGAAGTAGTCGTTGGCGTCGGGTGAGAGTTTTCCAGAACGATGAACAAAATACCGTAGACAATCAGGGCAATTGCGATAACCGTCGGACCGTACAGCAGATCGTGAATGAGATCGTCAAACAGGACGCCGACGACACCAGCCGGAATGCACGCGATGATGACCTTTTCCCACAGGGACCATGTCTGACGCTTTTGCTTTTCGTTCTTGTTTTTGGAGAACGGGTTTAATTTGTCGAAATACAAGACCAGAACGGCGAGAATGGAACCGAACTGAATGACAACAAAGAACATATCTGTGAAGTCTTTGGGGAAATTCAGCTGTAGGAATTCATCGACCAGCAGCATGTGACCGGTGGAAGATACCGGCAGCCATTCCGTGATGCCCTGCACGATGCCGAGAATCAATGATTTAATGAGTTCAAGTATCATAGTGTCTCCTTTTTCCGTAGAATATAAATAATACAATATGCACTAGCAGTATACCGCATTCCCAGAAAAAAGTAAAGGGAGATGCTGTGCTTGCGAAGCAGGCGGAAATATGGCATACTAATCATACATGGATAAGGAAAGAAGGATCGGCATGGATTTGAAACATCGGCTGCTGTGGGAAACATTTGGATATACAGAATTCCGTCCGGGGCAGCTCAAGCTGATTGATGCGATGCTCGCAGGACGAGATGTCCTCGGTGTGATGCCGACCGGTGCGGGAAAATCCATTTGCTATCAGATGGCAGGAATGCTGCTGCGCGGCGTCAC
>NZ_JBNMHC010000244.1:0-3471 GCF_050872565.1 Butyricicoccus sp.
GAAGTTTTTCATACCCAACGTAGATACGAACGGATGCGGCAGGTGCAGACGAGTCAGCAGCAAGCCGTTAATCAAGCCGATCAATGTACCAGCCACAATAGCGACAACGATGAGTACAAACGAGTTGGTCATGCCGCCCTTAACGAGCATACCACAGATACAAGCACAGAATGTCGCATTTGCACCAACTGACAAGTCGATACCTGCGGTAATCAAGCACAGCAGCATACCGGTGGACAGCAGTGCTGTAAACGTCGTCTGCTTCAAAACAGACATCAAGTTATTATACGTCAAAAACTTATCGCTGACAATGGTCAAAACCACGCACAGAATAATCAGCGCTGCCAGTGTACCAAGGAACGAATTGCCATTGGATTTTTTCTTAGTCTTAGTCATCTAAAGTACCTCCCCATGCTGCTTTCATGAGACTTTCCTGATTGAAATGCTTGCTGCCACGGTCTACAGTCGCCATGATTTTGCCGCCGCGCATAACGATCACGCGATCCGACATACCCAAGATTTCCGGCATCTCCGACGAAATCATGATAACGCATTTGCCCTCCTTGACCAGACGGTTCATGACGTTATACACTTCGATCTTTGCGCCGACGTCAATGCCTCGTGTCGGCTCGTCAAAGATAAAGATGTCTGCATCGGTATTGACCCATTTGCCAATAACTACCTTCTGCTGATTGCCGCCGGAAAGCTGTCCGACAATCTCATTGGCAGATGGTGTCTTGATGCGCAGATCTCGAATGTTGGCCTCTGTCGCCTCATTGATTTTCTTCTCACTGAGGAACAAACCGCTGGTAAAGCCCTTCAGATTGGCAAGAATAACATTGTTGCGAATGCTCTCCTGCAAGACAAGTCCCTGTCCCTTTCGATCTTCGGTCAGGAACGCAATGCCATTCTGGATTGCCTGCCGTGGGGTTTTTATTTTTACTTCCTTGCCGTGGATGTAAATCTTGCCGCTGTCCAGCGGATCCGCGCCAAAGATTGCACGCATGGTTTCGGTACGTCCCGCTCCAACCAGTCCGGCAAAACCGAGCACCTGACCGTTATATGCCTCAAAGCTGACATCATCGAGGACGCCGCCCTCCATTAAATGCTCTGCCTTGAGAGCTACTTCTCCCTTGGTGCCGAATTCCTTCGGGAACAGATTGTCCAATGTTCTGCCTACCATGGCAGCAATCAATGAATCATTGGTCCAATCTTTAATATCACGGGTATCGATGTACTGACCGTCTCGAATGACTTCGACGCGGTCGCACAGCTCGAACAATTCTTCCAGCTTATGGGATACAAAGACGATGCCGATGCCGCGGTCACGCAGTTCCCGACACGTTTTCATCAGCTGTGCGACTTCCTTCTCACCCAGAGAAGAGGTCGGCTCGTCCATAATAATCATTTTTGCATCAATCAAAACCGCCTTGGCGATTTCAATCATCTGCTGCACGCCCATGCCAAAGGTGCCAGCTGGTTTTTCCGGGTCAATATCCTGTCCCAGAGACGCCATGACTTCTTTTGCCTTCTTGTGCATGGTCTTGTAATCAAGCAGACCGCCCGGCCCCTTGATCCATTTGTTGATAAAAATATTATCCGTGATGCTGAGCAATTTTTCGATGTTCAGCTCCTGATAAACGCAGGCGATGCCTGCCGCTGCGGACTCATTTGGATCTTTAAACGTCTTTTTCTCGCCGTTGACGTAGATTTCTCCTTCATCCGGCTGATGCACTCCCGTCAACACCTTAATCAGTGTCGATTTTCCCGCACCATTTTCTCCGATCAATCCGAGAATTTCGCCCGGCTTGACCGCCAGCTGCATTTTATCAAGAGCTACTACACCCGGGAATATCTTTGTCGTATTTTTTAATTCTACTACATATTCACTCATTGATTTTCACCCTTTTCTCTGATGCCCTGTATAAAAAGTGATGCCCTTACCGATGGTTCTTCGATAAGGGCATCCCATATACTCGTTTATTTTTTGCCCTTTGTGTGCTTACTTCAGGTACTCAGACAGCTGATCCAAACGCTCCTGTGCGGAGTCCTTGTCCACGATACCAGAACCAGAATCAATGAAAGAATCCAGCTTCTTGCCATTCAGATTATCTACTGCTGCCTGTACAGCCTTGTAGCCCATGCCATATGCATCCTGAATGACGGACATGGTTTCCTGACCTGCCAGAATAGCTTCGCACGCTGCGCGGTCGCCGTTAAAGCCAAGGAAAATGGTATTCTCATATGCCTTGTTGCCCTTTGCTGCGCGAGCTGCTGCCATAGCCATGTCATCATTGTTTGCGCAGACGATAGCTACACCTTCCGGATGGGTCTGCATGATTGCTTCCATGGAGTTTACAGCTTTATCTGCTACTGCGTCTGCATACTGGGTTTCCTTCTCAAGGAATGTGCCGCCAGCTTCCGTGACGCCCTTCTTATAGCCTTCATAACGAGCGGTGTTGGTCGGGTCGCCCTGTACGCCGCAGATTTCAATGCACTCGATCTTGTCCCAGCCAGCCTTCTTTGCCGCTTCTACGGCTGCCTTGCCGCCAAGTGCCGCTGCATCTTCATTGCCGGTACCAATGAAGGAAACCACTTCATCGGCATCAAAGTTGGTGTCAACGGCGAAAATCGGGGTCTTGGTTCCCTTTACCAGCGTTGCTGCCTGATCGCCCTGCAGCGGAGCGATGATAATCGAATCATATGCGCCGGACTGAACATCCGTCTCAATCATGTTCTGCTGCTCGTCGTATGCTGTCTCAGAGGTTGCGCCCTTGACATCAACGGTTACGCCGAGATCCTTTGCTGCCGCCTCTGCGCCAGCCTGTACATACTGCCAATACTCTGCGGAGGTGGTCTTCAAAATCATGCTGATCTTTGCGCCATCTGCGCTGCCGCCGGAGCCTGCCGCCTTGTCGCCGCCAGAAGAGCTTCCGCAAGCACATAAACCTGTCATCATTGCGCCTGCCAAAAGCATCGCTGCAATTCGCTTCATTTTCATCGTTCATTCTCCTTTTCTCAGTTCATAGCAGTCTATCTCTCTTGTCGTCTGCCATGTGTTTCTATGTATGCATTGTACCGTTTCATTTCGTGCAAATAAATAACATTTCCTGCTATTGAGTTGCGAAAATGTGCTCTTTTTCGTTATTTTTATCGTATTGTACAAATTAACGCCCATATTTTATGTGCAACTTGCACAGTATTTTTTCTGTATCTCTTGATTTCCGGCGTGCTTTTGTTATTTTTTTGCAAGCACCTCGCAGGTTCATCCTTTGACATCCCATAGACTCCATGCTACAATTCTGACGTATTCTCAATGATGATTCGCGCAAGGAGGAATCCCTATGCTTGGTTTTGAAGCAGGCACCTGCAACGGATCGGATTTATATTTTCAAAGCCCTTCTGAGCAGGCACGCAGTATGCTGTTCTATATGACGTCCTGCGGCTACTACTATACAGACAAAAACTATA
>NZ_JBNMHC010000245.1:0-3467 GCF_050872565.1 Butyricicoccus sp.
ATCATGAGATTACCAGATTCCAGAGAGCCGGGAAAATATGTCGGTGCACCGATTGTCAAAAAGGACGCGGAATCACTGGTCACCGGCAAGCCGGTATATGCAGACGATCTGGCACCGGACAACTGTCTGATTATCAAAATTTTGCGCTCTCCCCATGCCCATGCGATGATTCGGGAAATTGACACATCAAAAGCGGAGCTGGTTCCGGGTGTTGAGTGCGTATTGACGTACAAAAATGTCCCGCAGCATCGCTTTACCCAGGCGGGACAGACGTTTCTCGAAGCGTCGCCGTATGACCGATACATTCTCGATCAGCATGTGCGGTTTGTCGGAGATGAAGTGGCAATCGTTGCGGCAGAGACAGAAAAAGCTGCCAATAAAGCGCTCAAGCTGATTAAAGTGCAGTATGATGTGCTGCCGGCAATTTTAGATTTCCACGACTCCTTGGACAATGAAACTTTGATTCATCCGGAAGATGACTGGACAGAGAGCGATTGGAGCCACGGCGACAACAAGCGTAATTCCGTTTACCATGAGGATGTGAGCCATGGAGATGTCGATGCGGTGTTTGCCTCCTGTGATGAGGTCATTGAGGAGACCTATCACACAATTGAGGATCAGCAGGCGATGATGGAGCCGTTTACAGCCAATTGCTGGATGGACACCTATGGCAGACTGGTGATTCAGAGTGCGACGCAGATTCCGTTCCATGTTCGCCGCAATATGGCCAATGCGCTGGGCATCCCGAAGAGCAAGATTCGCGTCATCAAGCCGCGTATCGGCGGCGGCTTCGGCGCGAAGCAGACCGCTGTTGTCGAGCGGTTTCCGGCGGTTGTCACATGGCTGACCGGCAAGCCGAGCAAGATTTACTATACACGAGAAGAGACCATGATTGCGGGCAGTGCACGCCATGAGATGGAAGTCACGGTTAAGTTAGGTGCGATGAAGGACGGCACGATTCGTGCCATTGAGATTCATGCGCTGTCCAATACCGGTGCATATGGCGAGCACGGTCCGACAACGATTGGTCTGGTCGGACACAAATCTATCCCATTGTACAGCGGCAAGTATGAGGCGTTTCGCTTTGTCGCGAACACCGTGTACAGCAATCATCCGAGTGCCGGTGCGTATCGCGGCTACGGCGCGACACAGGGCGTTTTTGCGATGGAGAACACCGTCAATTTGATGGCGCATAAGCTGGGTATTGACCCGGTAAAAATTCGAGAGCATAATATGCTGCACGAGGGCGACGTCATGACGGCGTATAATAATGAAACCGCCAACGCCTGTGCGCTGGATCAGTGCATGGCGCGCTGCAAAGAGATGATGGACTGGGACAATAAATTCCCGGCAAAGACCTTGCCGAATGGACATATTCGCAGTGTCGGTGTGGCGATGGCGATGCAGGGCAGCTGTATCAGCTTTGTCGATGAGGCGAATGTAACTATCAAGATGAACGATGACGGATTTTACAGCCTGCTTGTGGGCAGTACCGATATGGGCACGGGCAGTGATACCATTTTGGCACAGATGGCGGCGGATGTTTTGGAGTGCGATTTGGACGATGTTGTCACCTATGGTGTAGATACGGATACCTCTCCGTATGATTCCGGTTCGTATGCTTCGTCTACGACGTACTTGACCGGCAATGCTGTGGTCAAGGCGGCAGAACAGCTGCGGCAGAACATCACGGAACAGGCGGCAAAGCGTCTGGAGTGCCCGAAGGATGAAGTGGAGTTTGACGGCAAGGTGCTGACCTGCGTGAGCACTGGCAACAGCATTACCCTGAAGGATTTGGCGAATCAGCTGCAAGGCGGCACAGAGGGCTGGCAGAGCGTCACCGCGGGCGGCAACAGTCCGGTATCTCCTCCGCCATATATGGTTGGCATGGTAGAGATTGATTTGGATCCGGAAACCGGAAAGGTCGTTCCGCTCAAGTATACTGCCTGCGTGGACTGCGGCACAGTCGTCAACCCGAATTTGGCGCGCGTGCAGACAGAAGGCGGCTTGATGCAGGGCTTGGGCATGGCACTGTACGAAGGACAGAACTACAGCGACACGGGCTTTAACCGGATGCGCAATTTTATGCAGTATAAAATTCCGACTCGTATGGATGTTCCGGACATTGAAGTGGATTTCCGCCAGAGCTATGAGCCGACAGGCCCGTTTGGCGCGAAGAGTATCGGTGAAATTGTTATCAATACACCGTCTCCGGCACTTGCCGATGCCATTTTCAACGCAACCGGTGTCATGCATCATGAACTGCCGATTCTGCCGGAGCATGTATGGCGCGGCATTCAGGAAAAGAAGAAGCAGGGATGATTGCGTGTATTTTGCTGGCGTCCGGCTTTGGGCGACGTTTTGGGTCCAATAAGCTGCTGTATGAAATTGACGGTATTCCCATGTATCAGTATGCACTGCATGTGCTGCACACCCTATCTCAGCAGACGATAGACGGACAGCCGGTACAGGTCATTGTTGTCAGTCAGTATCCGAGCATTGAACAGCACGCACAGAAGTTGGGAATGCAGGCTGTGCACAATGCGGATGCCGCGGAGGGAATCGCGGCATCCGTTCGACACGGTGTCCGTGCGGCAAAACATGCGGATTGGCTGGCATTTTTTACCGCAGACCAACCGGAACTGCGAGCGGCAACAGTACGGGAGTTTTTGACGCAGGCGATACACAGTGGAAAACCGTTTGCCTCGGTTGCTTCAGAAGGGCAGCCGGGCAATCCGACGCTGTTTTCCGGCGCGTGGCGCGAACAGCTACTGTGGCTGTCCGGCGATACCGGCGGACGGAAAATCATGAAACAGCATCCGGAGGATATATTCTGGTTTGAGATTCCGCAGCAGGAACGCCGCGACTGGGATGTTCCTGTCTTGACAAATAAAAACGACTCCAGTACAATAAAAACCAGAAAGAAGTGACCACGTAAGAACTCGTATTCTTTGAGAGAGTACGAGTTCTTTTTGGAAAAACGAGTGTCTTGAAAAAGACACTCGAAAACAAGAGGGATTCGATGATCTATGATCTATCCATTTAACAAAAAACTGCGTTCCAATCCGCGGGTGCGGCTCAATGCAGAGGATGACCGATTTTTTGGGCCGGGAACCAAGGACTTGCTGGCTGGTATCCGAACCACCGGATCTGTCCAGCAGGCGTGTGCAGAGATGGGACTGTCCTATTCCAAAGGGCGGCATATGATTCGGCATATGGAAGCGGCGCTGGAAACACAATTGGTGGCGCGCACGCGCGGCGGCGCGGGCGGCGGAAGCGCCAAACTGACACCGGCGGGCGACTATTTGCTTGACCAGTTTACAGCCTATGAGCAGGACATCAAGCAGTATGCCCAGCGGCAGCTGGCGCAGTATTTTCCTGTGCAGACGGAAGGAGAGAGCGTATGAAACTGATGCGAACGGAAGATGCCGTGGGACAGGTGCTGTGTCATGACATCACACAGATTA
>NZ_JBNMHC010000246.1:0-3449 GCF_050872565.1 Butyricicoccus sp.
GGCAGGTATCAGAACGCCGCAGCCGATTACCAAGCTCGCAGAAGACCTGCCGGAGTGCTATCAGCAGTTTATGGATATTGCCAATCGTCTGGAAGACCATTACCGCGATATGCAGGATATGGAATTCACGATTCAGGAAGGCAAGCTGTTCTTCTTGCAGACGAGAAACGGCAAGCGCACCGCACAGGCTGCCATTAAAATTGCCTGCGATCTCGTAGACGAAGGACGTATTACACCGGAAGAAGCGGTTCTGCGCATTGAGGCAAAGAGCTTAGATCAGCTGCTGCATCCAACCTTTGATGCAGAAGATCTGAAAAAGGGAGAAAAGATTGGTCAGGCATTGCCGGCATCGCCTGGTGCTGCGGCTGGCAAGGTTTACTTTACCGCAGAAGATGCCAAGAATGCACACGAGCAAAATGGTGAAAAGGTTATTTTGGTTCGTTTGGAGACTTCTCCGGAAGACATTGAGGGTATGCACGCGGCAGAAGGTATTTTGACGGTACGCGGCGGTATGACCTCTCATGCAGCTGTCGTAGCTCGCGGCATGGGCACCTGCTGTGTATCCGGCTGCGGTGAAATTAACATTGATGAAGAGGCAAAGGTATTCTCCCTTGGCGGTTACACCTTCCATGAGGGAGATGAAATCTCTCTGGATGGCAGCACAGGCTTTATTTATAAGGGCATGATTCAGACCAAGGAAGCATCGGTCAGCGGTGACTTTGGCAGAATTATGGCATGGGCAGACAGTTTCCGTCGTCTGCGCGTTCGTACCAATGCAGACACGCCGAAGGATACAAAGAATGCAGTTCGTTTGGGTGCAGAAGGCATTGGTCTGTGCCGTACAGAGCATATGTTCTTTGAACCAAATCGTATTCCAAAAATTCGGAAAATGATTTTGTCGGATACACCGGAACAGAGAGAAGAAGCCTTGATTGAATTGCTGCCGTTCCAGAAGAGCGACTTTAAGGCAATGTACGAGGCACTGGAAGGTCGCCCGATGACGGTTCGTTATCTGGATCCACCGCTGCATGAGTTCGTTCCGACCGATCCGGCAGATATTGAAGCACTGGCGAAGGATATGGGCATGACACCGGCAGAAGTCAAGCAGAAGTGCGACGATTTGCACGAGTTTAACCCGATGATGGGACATCGCGGCTGCCGTCTTGCTGTTACCTATCCGGAAATTGCCAAGATGCAGACCCGCGCTGTAATGGAAGCAGCGATTGAAGTCTCCAATGAGAAGGGCTATGCGATTGAGCCGGAAATCATGATTCCGTTGGTTGGCGACAAGAAGGAACTGAAGTTCGTCAAGGATGTCGTTGTCGAGGAAGCAGAGAAGGTAAAGAAGGAATTGCATTCTGACATCGTTTACCATATCGGCACGATGATTGAAATTCCGCGCGCCGCTTTGATGGCTGGTGAAATCGCAGAGGAAGCAGAATTCTTCTCGTTTGGCACCAATGATTTGACGCAGATGACCTTCGGTTTCTCGCGTGATGATGCAGGCAAGTTCCTGTATTCGTACTATCAGGCAAAGATCTACGAGTCCGATCCGTTTGCACGATTGGATCAGAACGGCGTTGGTCAGCTCATCCGCATTGCTGCGGAGCAGGGTAAAAAGACCCGCCCGAATATCAAAATGGGCATTTGCGGTGAACATGGCGGCGATCCGTCTTCCATCGCATTCTGCCACGAAGCAGGTCTCACCTATGTGTCCTGCTCGCCGTTCCGCGTGCCGATTGCACGTCTGGCAGCCGCGCAGGCAGCACTGAATAGCAACAAGAAGTAAATACTGAGCGTGTGTGACAGCTGAGAGAAATCGTACCATTTCTCTCAGCTGTTTTTATGTGAAATACAGTTGACAGACAAAACTACGTTTAGTATACTATAAGTATACTAAATAGAATTGGAGTATCGTTATGGGGCGCGAAAACAAAAAACAGGCGGTTGCGGCGCTGCATAGAGAAAAGATCTTGCAAGCGGCAGAGACACTATTTTCTGAAAAGGGCTTTGACCAGACGACCATTCAGAATATTTCTCAGGTGTCATCATACAGCAGACGGACGATCTATGCGTATTATGACAGCAAAGAGGATATTATGCATCATATAATCGAAAATGGCCTTTTGCAATTGAGTCACGATATTCAAACGGTTTTGCAAAACAAAGAAGGCTTTTTATCCCAGTATTTCGCTGTTTGTGCAGCAATGGTGCGTTATCAAACGGACTGTCCGCAGTCTTTCAAACATGTCATGGAAGCACACACGGAAAATCTGAATTTGGAACAGCTTGCAGATACCGTTCAGCGCATTTTTGCGCTGGGTACGGAGATCAATGAACATCTGGCTCGATGGATTGAAGAAGGAAAACAGCAAAAAGTTGTTCGTCAGGATGTTGTCCCGCTGATGACGGTGTATGTTCTCTGGTCAAGTGTGACCTCTTTTATTGATTTGGTACAGACAAAGGGGGCGTTTCTTTGCAAGCAATTTGCCATGACACAACAGGATTTGTATGCATACGGCTTCAGACAAATCATCAACGGTATTTTGGAGGAGAGGATTTCACATGAATAACACGGCTAGTATTACGGCATTGCTGTCTGCCTTTGGCAGAGCGTTTCACGCAGACCAGGAGATCAATCCAATCTTTGCGGACACCAAGGCGAGAGAACTCATGACAGAGGAAGAATATGCGGCGATAAAAGCGTATATTTTGAATGGCATGGATTTTTTTGCACCGGAGAAAGCAGAAACGTTTTCTAATGACGAAGACGCCCTGCGGTATTTGGTTTACACACAAATTGCGCCGACACCGCTGGCGCGAGCCAGATTCTGCGAGGATAGTCTGAAAACTGCCATGCAGACGGGAACCTCACAGTATGTGATTCTCGGAGCGGGAATGGATACATTTGCATTTCGAGAGTCGGATCTTTTAAAAACATGCCGCGTGTTTGAGGTCGATCATCCATATACGCAAGCGGATAAATTGCAGCGCATCCAGAGGGCTGGATGGAAGATTCCGGATCACTTGACATATGTTTCGGTCAATTTTTCAACGGACGATTTGAAAAGCAGGCTATTGCAGGCAGGATTTGATCCAACGCGAAAGACATTATTTTCGTGGCTGGGCGTAAGCTATTATCTGTCAAATGATGCGATCACAGCCATGCTGCATGATATTTCCTGCCTGTCCGCAGAAGGAAGCAGTTTGGTCTTTGATTATGCGGATGAACAGCTATTTTGTTCGCAGATAAAGCGAGTGCAAAATATGCTTGCCATGGCAGCTGCGGGTGGAGAACCGATGCAATCTTGTTTTGATGTGCACGCACTGCAAAAGCTATTGGAAACAGAGCATTTCTTCGTTTATGAATGGATGTCGCCGCGCGATATTCAGGCGAAATATTTTGCAGGCAGAGGCGAGGATCTGACAGCATTTGAACACATTCGGTA
>NZ_JBNMHC010000247.1:0-3434 GCF_050872565.1 Butyricicoccus sp.
CTGAACGAGCATCGCGCGGGACATCGGCATGTTTGGAGCAAATGTTGTCGCGTTGATACCAGCAAACAGCTTGTTCTGATAGGTATATTCTACTGCGTCGTAGAACCAATCGCTCTTGTTGACATCGGTAAACGGCAGGGTGCTTTCTTCCGTCTTTTTGATGGTGAAGGAATCGTCAATGGCCTCACCGTTGTCTGTGCGATAGGTGTAATTGGCGTTGTCAGCATCATGGTCGCCGACATAAATGAAGGAAAATCCATCGCTGCTGTCCTGTACCTCAAATTTTGTCGTTTCCTGATTACCGATCTGATAATAATAGGTGCCCGGCTTGAGGTTGGATGCGATTGCCTTGCAGGAATAATACTGCGTTCCCTCGCTGTCCACGACAGCGGTCTGACCGGTAATGGTCTGTTCCTGCACGTTCTGGGTCATCGCTGCATCTGCAGCTACGCGGAAAGAAGCAGTTGGTGTCTTGGAATACCAAGCAAAATTCATTTGGGTGTCATCGGAGCCAGGAGAAAGAGATACCTGCGTCCAATCGTTTTTCATGGTCTCCCAGCGCTCCTGCCATGCGGCATAGGCACCGTTGGCTGCAGCTGGTGTTTGGGAGAAGCATTGGTGTATCCGTCCGGTGCTGCGGCGGCAAAAGCAGAAAGAGAACTGCTTGCTGCCAATACACCGGTCAGAACCAGAACGCACGGCATAAAGAATATTTCTTTACAAAAGAAAAACAGAGAATCCGATGTTTCCATGGGATTCTCTGTATGTGCTTATAAGTGTTTTATGGATTATTTTTCTTTGAAATATTCTCTGACCAGCTTGATGACTACGCCGTTCAAACCGAGCAAGCCGATCAAGTTCGGAATGGCCATCAGACCGTTCAGGGTATCAGCAATGCTCCATACCAGAGTCAGGCTGCTGACAGCACCGACAAATGCCAGAATAACGAAAACAGCGCGATAGCCCTTGGTCAGCTTTTCGGTATAGCTCTTGCCCTTGAATAAGTACTCAATGGACTTCTCGCCATAGTACGACCAGCCGAGAATGGTGGAAATCGCAAACAGAACGGTTGCCAGCGTAACGCCAAAGGTACCGAGCGGGCCGATTGCCTTGCCGAAAGCAGCAATGGTCAGGTCTGCGCCCTGCATACCGTTGTTATACAGACCGGAGGACACAATAACCAGAGAGGTCAGTGTGCAGATAACCAAGGTGTCGAAGAATACCTCGAAGGAGCCCCAGAAGCCCTGCTTGACTGGGCTGTCGGTGACAGCGGCAGCATGTGCAATCGGCGCACTGCCGAGACCAGCCTCGTTAGAGAATACGCCGCGGGCAACGCCGAAGCGAACGGCCATCATAACCGTGTAACCAGCTACACCTCCTCCGATGGACTGCGGATGAAATGCGCCTTCAAAGATCGTAGCGAATGCGTGCGGGATTTCCGGTGCATTGGCGATCAGAGCCAAGATGGCGAACAGGGCATATGCACAGCCCATAATCGGTACCAGCGTAGAGGTAACCTTTGCGATGCTCTGGATGCCGCCCAGCAGAACAACTGCTGCGATGACAACGATGACAGCACCGGTCAGATATGGGTTGATGTTTAAGGTGGAATTCAGAGCGGTGGAAATCGCGTTGGACTGTGTCATGTTGCCGATGCCGAACGAAGCAAAAGCAGCGAAGATCGCGAACAGAACAGCCAGCCACTTGAGGTTCAGACCTTTTTCCAGATAGTACATCGGGCCGCCGACGTTTTCGCCGCGCTGATTCTTTTCGCGGAAATGCACAGAAAGAACGACCTCAGAGAACTTGGTCATCATACCAAAGATGGCGCTGACCCACATCCAGAATACGGCGCCCGGACCGCCCAGTGCGATAGCCGTGGCAACACCTGTGATATTGCCGGTGCCGACGGTGGACGCCAGAGCTGTCATAACAGCCTGAAACGGCGATACACCAAATTCGTTCTTTTTGTGCGCTTCCGGCGTGTGCAGAATACCTACCGTGTTCTTAAAGATGGTTCCGAAGTGACGGAACTGCATGAAACCGGAGCGGATTGTCAGGAAAATGCCGGTGCCGACCAGAAGTGCCAGCATGTACGGTCCCCAGACAATGCCGTTGACAAATGAGTTGATTGAAACAATGATTGACACAATGTGCCTCCCCTCACGAATAAAAATGAATTGGAACGCATATAAGCGTTAAGAATTATAACACGATTTGTGAGAGTGGTCAAACAAAATACGACACATAAAACGGGCAAAAGTGGAAAAACACAGAGTTATAACACAAAATAAGTACAAATAACCAAGAATCAGAAGGGATGAGAGGATATTTCTGTTCTAGTTGTTGCAATGCCAAAGTATTTCTCGTATAATCAAAGTATCAAATGCTATAGGAGGCAAACACAATGAAATTCAATGCAGGATTTATTTATGTCGCACCGAACTGCGATCCGCAGCAGCAGAACGCAGTGATTCCGGGCGAATCCATTGATCTGTACGTCTATGGCTGCTCTACATACAGCCAAGCAGAAGTTGTTGCAAAAAGCTTGGTAGAAGAAAAGGGTTGTACTGCCATTGAGCTGTGCGCAGGCTTTGGCAATGAAGGCATTGCACGCATTCAGAAGGTTGTTGGTCCGGACGTTGCTGTCGGAGCGGTGAAGTTTGATCTCCATCCGGCATTTGGCTTTAAGAGCGGCGATACGGTTTTTAACAAGTAAGATAGGTGATAAACAAGCGGCTCTCTCATCAGCATGTGCTGGCGGGAGAACCGCTCGATTTCTTTATTAACGCTATTTTTATGCAACTGCCGAGTCAGCAGGGGCATGTTCTGTCCAGCCGCGTTTCCATTTTCCGGAGAAATAATAGATGGAAACACAGAGAGCTGTGGTGACCCATGTTGCAGGGAAGATGAGTGCAACATCATATACTGTGTGAAACAGCTGCATAGCGATGTACAGAAACAGCAGACGGATGGCAAACATGTTAATCAACGTGATGCACATCACAGAAGCGGCCTTGCCCGCACCGCGGATGGCACCGGCGAAAATTTCCACAAAGACATAAATAAAGTACAGCGGGAACAGACGGACAACAATCTTACTGCTCAGCTCAATGACCTCTGCATCACTGGAGAACAGATGCATGACGATGTGCGATGCTGCTGTGAGAGACAGCGTAATGCACAGAGTAATGATAATGCCGGTAATCAGACCGACTTTGGTGCCTTTTTCGGCACGTCTGACCTGCCCGCAGCCGAGGTTTTGTCCGACAAATGTCGTGACGGCCTGACCAACTGCCCACATCGGGAAATAGACCAAGCCTTCGAGCTTGCCGTAGGAAGTGTAGGCTGCCATGCTCGTGACACCCATGGTATTGATCTGCGACTGCAAGAGGACCAGAGACAGAGAGACAACCGTCGTCTGTACGCCAACC
>NZ_JBNMHC010000248.1:0-3391 GCF_050872565.1 Butyricicoccus sp.
CATATGCCTCGTCTTCCGTAGCATCTAATATATTCGGTAATTGAGAATCAAACATGAACTTTCTGCGAGAGATAAGCAGTCTAGCATCCGGAAGTAAGCTTCTGATAAGACTGTTCGATAAATTGTTATTGAAGATCAGCCGGTATCGGAATACTTGGACATTGAAGTATTGATACGAAAATATCACATCGGAGAGAGAAAGCACAACCGAACTGTTTGAGCAAGAAAAAGCTCTATTTAAGCTCTCTATTAACTGTTCAGAGTAGGAAGACAAAACAAAGGGGAGCAAGAAATTCACTCCGCTTTGTAATGCAGACTCTACTTCGTACGAAAGGCAACGGGATAGATCGCCGGCCCCCTCTATATGAATGTAGTGGAGATTGGAAGATGTCCGAATGGTATGACATAAACTGACATGGGAAGCGGAACGGCAATGATAGAGTGAAAGAATATAGTTTATCGTATTGCGAAGCAACACATTGGCTGGTCGAAAAGATCATCTCATCTTTCAATACGTAATTCTCAGAGAGACGGATCAGCTTACCATTGAGGAGGAAAATGTTCCATCAGAGTTGAGGGATTTTTTTATTCATATGCAGCGTTCAAGAACATTGGCTTGATGGCAACAACTTCATCGTGTTCTTCCTGCGATACTTGTACGCTCGAATTAAGGGCTTGTAAGTCTTGTTTTACCACTTCTAACGCCTGTTCTTTCGTCTGGGCGCGTCCTTGTATCATTACGCGCTGCATCCGTTTTAACACGATCGGATGTGCGTATCGTGCCGGAACAGGAAAAGACGGATAGTCGTTTAAGTACGTCTTCATGCGCTCCTGAGACTGTGACTCATATTGCAGAACGGCTTTCTTGTTGTTTTTCGCGGTGGGAAGTACACTGAATCCAGCAAAGGTAAAGATTGCAGCTAAACCAAACAACGTAAAGTAAATGGCAAAGGTTCCGTGATGTACAAACGAGAAAATACCATAAATCAATGCTGCTAGGCCCAAAATCGTAATAGCCATTGCTGCCCAGCGATAGCTGGGACTAGTACACTGGTAAGCACGCTTTCGCTTTGCCGACTTGCTCAATTGGTCGCTCAGCTCTGGCTTTTGTTCCAGATACTCTATGGCGCATTGCAGGTCATCTATTTCTTGCTTGACAGAAGCAGACAAAGCTGGTCGAGAACGTTCTTCCTCTGCCAATTGTGCTTCGCGCTGGGCAAGACGTTTTTCCGCTTGCGCACTGACACGCTTAATTTGCGGCTGTTCCCGTGCAAGCAACGCTAACAGATCATCGACTTGATTTTCATACTTGAAATTGCACTGCTTTTGTTTTCCGTTATCGAATTCCACGACAAGGTATGCCATGCTGGCAAACATGCCCTTTCCGGAGAATCCGCCTTTGCTCATAGCAACGCGCTTAAAAACACGCTGCACAGCAGAAAAGGGAACATAATATTGCCGGTCGATAAAGAAACTGTTGAGATACAATGCCTTTTTGCCGACACCACAAGGACCGATTTTTCGGCAGGATTTTTTATCTTGTACCAATACTTGGTCGTCGATAGTCATTCGACTCAATGGAGAAGGCTTGAAAATCATAACGAAAACCTCACTTTTACGTTGCTAAAAAGGAAAGAGAAGAACAGCCAGCTGCTGACGGAGCAGCAGCTGGCTGTAGATTCAAATCACGCGATTATGCTTGAGAAGCTTTTGCAGAATGCTTCTTGGTTGCGTGCAGGAAGATGACTAACAGAACAGCTGCAAAGATAATGCCAATCGGATAAGCAACCGCTGTGTTGTAAATCGTTGTGCCATCTGCAGCCTTAGCGTTAATCAAACCACCGAGGCATTCCGGTGCAAGAATGAAGTATGTACAAGAAACTGCACTCATGAATGTCGCAGGTACTGCTGTGATCCAGAAGTTCTTCTTTTCGGTGAACAGATACATCGAAGCTGCCCACAATACAATCATAGCCAAGGTCTGGTTCGTCCAGCTGAAGTAACGCCAGATAACGGTGTAATCAATCGCACCGACTGCGTTACCGATACCAAGAATCGCACCGACGCCCAGAACCGGAATACACAGCTTCAAACGATTGAGATACGAACCCTGATCGACATGGAACCAGTCAGACAATGTCAGTCGAGCGGAACGGAATGCGGTATCGCCGGAAGTAATCGGGCAAACAACAACGCCAATCATAGCGAGGGCAATACCAACGCCGCCCATGGTCTTGGAACATACATCATAAATCGCTGCGGACTGACCTTCTGCCAATGCAGCAGCCAGACCAGTATTCAGACCGCCAGTAACCTTATACAGAGCACAACCGGCAGCAGCCCAAATCAATGCGATAATGCCTTCAGCGACCATAGCACCATAGAATACAAAGTGACCTTGTTTCTCACTCTTCATGCAGCGAGCCATCAGCGGGGACTGCGTGGAATGGAAACCGGAAATTGCACCGCAGGCAACTGTGATGAACATAAAGCTCCAAATCGGCGTGCCGGATGGATGCATGTTATACATATGACTCCAGATTTCCGGAATGGTGTAATCCGGGTTGGTGAAAATACCAAAGATAACACCGATTGCCATGATAATCAAGCAAAGGCCAAAAATCGGATAAATCTTACCGATAATCTTATCAATAGAGATAAAGGTTGCAATAAAGTAGTAAACCAGAATAATAATCAGCCAGAACAATGTCGTGGTAACAACACCGGACAGACCGCCGTTTTTACACAACGTGACGATCAGACCAGCAGGACCTACTGCAAATACCGTGCCGACCATAATCAGCAGGACAACGGAAAATACACGCATTACGTTCTGCATACCGGAACCTAAGTATTTACCGGTTACTTCAGCAACGGAACTGCCATCATTTCGCTCACTAATCATGCCTGAGAAGTAGTCGTGAACACCACCGGCAAAGATTGTGCCGAATGTAATCCACAAGAATACAACAGGTCCCCACAATGCACCCTGCATTGCGCCGAATATTGGACCAAGGCCTGCGATATTCAGCAGCTGAACCAAAAATAATTTCCACTGCGGCATAACAACGTAGTCAACACCATCGTTGATGCGCACAGCAGGAGTTTCACGGTCATCCGGACCGAAGGTGTTATCGACAATTTTGCCATAGGTGAAATAGCCGATAATCAGGAGAGCCAGACAAAGAATGAAGCTTAACATAATACGACCTCCTTTACATGAAACAGAGGGTCAGATAGATGGATTTCCAACTGATTTACTCTGCTTTCTTTATCTGTTATTATAGAGCTTTCGCGAGAAAATGCAAGGGTAAAATCAAAAAAATTGTAGAAAATATCCAAGAAATTGCAAAGATTACGTTAAAAATCCATATTTTGCAAAATAAAGAAA
>NZ_JBNMHC010000249.1:0-3375 GCF_050872565.1 Butyricicoccus sp.
CAGAGCATCGAGCGCATGGGCGTGCAAAACTGCATCGTGTGCAATGAGACACCGGACAGACTGGCGCAGCGGTTTCCAGCGTTTTTTGACTGCATTGTTGTCGATGCGCCGTGCTCCGGCGAGGGCATGTTCCGCAAAGACGACAATCCGGCACAGAGCGAATGGACATCGGAGCTTCCGGCGTTTTGCGCGGCGCGTCAGGCGGAAATCTTAGACCGTGCGGCAGAGATGCTGGCGGGCGGCGGCAGATTGATTTACTCGACCTGCACATTTGCACCGGAGGAAGATGAAGGCACGCTGTCCCGTTTCTTGGAGCGGCATCCGGAATTTACGATGCAGCAGGTACCGACACCGGAGAAATTGAGTCCGGCACATCCGGAATGGGCAGAAAACGGCCATCCGGACACGCGCTATGCGTTCCGTCTGTGGCCGCACAAGCTGGACGGCGAAGGCCATTTTGCGGCGGTTCTGCACAAAACAGCAGGAGACAGATGCGATGCCCCGCGTCTGCATGAAAAATACAGCAAAAAAGAGCAGGAACAGCTGCGTGATGCCGAGAAACTGCTTTCTGAGTTGGTGCGCCGACTGCCGGAGGGACAGCTGGTACTGCGCAAAGAGAAGCTGTGGCTGCTGCCGGAGGCGTGCCAGCTGGATATGTCCGGACTGAAGGTCAAGCGCATGGGTATCGAAGTCGGTACGCTCAAAAAGAATCGGCTGGAGCCAGCCCATGCACTGGCTCACGCGCTGGCTCCGGAAGATTTTGTTCAAGTGTGCGATCTCCGCGCGGCGGACGGTTCCGCAGAGGCGTATCTGCGCGGCGAGACCTTCCCGTATGACGGACAAAAGGGCTGGACAGCCGTTGCGGCGGATGGATTTGTCATGGGCTGGGGCAAGTGTGCCGGAAGCATCATGAAAAATCACTATCCCAAGGGATTGCGCTGGGTCGGAAAATAACAGAAAAGAGGACGATAGATAATGAATTCATCTGCACAGGCATTTATTGAGCGCTTACAGCGCGGAGACATTCGCTATATGGAAGATGCCCAGCCGGACGGCAGCCATTATGTGGCGGTTGAAGTCGCTGGCAAGAGCGGCAAGCTGTTTAATATTGCCATGGTATTTTCCGCGGACGGCTCGGAATTCGGTATGCGCTGCTATAAGCTGGGACAAGTGCCGACCGAGCGCGTGCGCCCGATGCTCAAGGTACTCAATCAGCTCAACGGAGATTTTGCATGGGTGCGCTTTTTTATCGACAACGAGCAGGAAGTCGCTGCAGCACTGGATGCGATTATCACACCGGCATCTGCGCCGCGGGTGTGCTGGGAGATGCTCGTCCGGATGTTCAGCGTGCTGGATGAGGCACAGGAGAAGATCCATGACGTACTCAAATGAACCGATAGCTGTAGAAAACCAGCAGTTTCAGCCGCTGCTGCATTTGCTGTACGTGGAAGAACCGGATTTTGGCTGTGAGGGCGTGCCGGAGACCGGCGCGGTCTGCGGCAGCATTGTCGCGGAAGATGACACCGGACGCCGCACAATTCCCATCGAAGAGCAGCTGCTGTTTGCCAGCCGATTGGATGACAACACGTGGATTGGCACGGTACAGGGAAACCTGATGCTGTTGGACGCAAAAAAACATCTGCTGCCGCTCAATGAAGCGGAGCAGATGTGGTGGAAATCCGTAAGATAAGACGAAAGTTCGACTGTTTTTATGCGGTCGGACTTTCTTTTTTTCGCATGACCGCGTGAATGCCTACCGCTGTCACCATGTACAAAAAGATCTGCGGGAGATACGCGTAGCGCGGCTGGACCTCGATGAGCAGGAAGACACAGAAAAATGCCATCAGCGTCATATAGGGAAGAATCATGTCAAACGTGACAGAGGCATCTTTTCGGCGCAGATGGGAACCGGCACCTAAGAAGGCAAAAAACAGCGCACAGAAGAATATGGTACGATCCAGCTTGATGGCGAAATCATAGACTTTGATGCCGTTGAAACCGTGCCATGTCGCGCCGTTCTGATTGAGAAAACCGAGAGAAACCCCCAATCCCTGATTGCACCAGAGATTTTGAATTTTTGCCAGCATGAGCGAGAAAAATTCCAACGGAGAACAGAATATTCGGTCGTGAATGACCTGCTTTTCTGTTTCCAGTGCCTGAGCAAGCACATCGGCAGACGTGCCGGTGTAATGATATTTTCCAAATCGATCCATGTCAGCATAGGAATACATGCCGCCGGTCTCGTGATTGAAACCGAGAATAAACTTCCATTCCGGCCAGTTATTCGTCAGACCGTACTGGTTGATGCCAGAGGCGGCAATTGCCCAAGAAGCTGCCGCATTGCAGAGAACATAGACGATAACGGTGATGAAAATGCCGAGCAGCATGTTTTTGTTGTCGCGCAGAGACCGGCGGGTGAGCAGCAAAAACGCGGCTGTGCCGAGCAGTCCGGCGAGAATCACGATGCCCTCTGGACG
Source organism: Butyricicoccus sp. (assembly GCF_050872565.1). Classification (GTDB taxonomy): domain Bacteria; phylum Bacillota; class Clostridia; order Oscillospirales; family Butyricicoccaceae; genus Butyricicoccus_A. The sequence goes on from NZ_JBNMHC010000249.1 coordinate 2,478, forward strand.
CATGATGTTGCCAAACGCCAGACAGATACCGGCGAGCAGCGCGCGCCGGACGGAAAAAGCATGGTCTCCGCCGCTCGTGAGAATATAGATACCGAGCAGAAGAAAGAATGCAGATACATGCTGGTTGGTCAGAGAACACAGCATGAGTGTCGGAAACAGCGTTACCAGATATAAGAGGGCTGCCGCCTGTGCGGCGCGCTCCTCGACAAATCGGCGGGCAAACAGATAAATCAGCACATTGATGCCGGAAAGCATGAGCGCATGGATGAGCTTAATCGCCGCCATACTGCCTGTGAGGCGCAGAATTGCCGCCTCCCACAGGACAAACCCAGTTTGATACGCCCAGCAGTAAAAATAGTACAGTCCGTTTTGAAAGCTGAAATCACCGACAGCTGCCTGCTGTGCCGCCTGATACATCGTGGCAAAATCCATTTCCAGCGGTGTCTGCACGGCAAAGATGGCGATCACATGCACGATAGTACTTAGAACGAATAAAACCGGCAAAAAATGCGGAATTTTGCATTTGTATGGGATGAAAATCGCCAGAGCAGCGAGGACAATGCCTAAGCCAAAGCCATTGCTTATGGACATCAGACCAAAAGCGGCGACAACACAGGCAAAAAACAGCTTGCGCAGACCGGTGCCGAAACGTGTCATGCGGGAACCTCCTTGTTATTTGGTTTCTCGAAAGGCAAAAAAGCGCTGGCCGATATAATTAAATCCGGTGAACAGAACCATGCCGGCGAACATCGAGCAGTTGTCGCGCAGGGAAACCGATGCGCCGGACAACAGCCAGCCGACTGCCGGTTTGGCGATGCCGTAGGCGAGCAGATAGCACACGGCAATGTTGAGCGCAAAACGCAGCGCAGTAGAACCGACGCCGTCTTTGTTGCCAAAG
>NZ_JBNMHC010000250.1:0-3350 GCF_050872565.1 Butyricicoccus sp.
CAGGACGTATATGATGTATTGTACGCTAGCTATAAAGATCAGATTACCAAGCAGTTCCACGATCAGATCTTCGCTGGCGTTGAAGCAGATCTGCGTCAGAAGTTCTATGAGAATGCCATTCAAACTGCTATTTATCAGCAGGCCTTAGGTAAGTCTGAAGACGAAGCGACAGACGAGGAAAAGGCAGCTGCCAAAGAGCAGGCAGAAGGCTACATGGAACAGAACAAGGATGCGATTTCCAAGGATGCTGCAGGCTTTGTAAAGACTAATTTCGGTGAAGAAGCTGCACAGCAGATGAGTGAGCAGGCCGATGCATTTATTAAGAGTGCAGAGGAAGATGGTGTAGAAGTTCAGCCTGGTGTAACGATGACCGTTGAAGAGATCACCCAGAACTCTATGGCATCTGAAAAAATTGTTGATCTGGATCAGGATGGTACCAATGAGACAACTGCTAATGATGCGATTCCGATTTACACCGAACAGGCAGCAAAGCAGCTGGCTCCGGCAGTTATCAACTACTGGGAAGGCAACCAGATCGGTGCACTGGGCGAAGGCAAATCGGTTTGCTTGGGTTATTCCAAGGCATATGCTTACCTGATTCAGTACATGCATCCGGAAATCTACGGCAAGAATGGCGCAGATACCGATATGTCTCAGGCTGAAAACTGGAAGGAAGCTAAGGATCTGTATACCTTTAGTGCAGACGGCAAGAAGGTTGACACCGATGGCAACTATAACGTTGACTTGGTTCGTATTACCTTTGATGCAAGCGTTACCATGTATGGCGAGACGAAGGATAACTTCAACTCTGACCATTTCTGGAATGCAGTAAAGGTAGATGGCAAGTGGTATTACGTTGACGCGTGCTATACCGACTGCTATACCGAGGTTATGAAGCGCGACCGCGTGGAGACTGATGGTTACATGAACCATATGTACTTCATGTTCAGCGACACGACCGCGAGAAGTCTGTACGATGGCTACTTCAAGGAACTGAATACGGCTTATCAGAACATTGCTACCGATAAGACGTATGAAGATTCTTGGTTTGCTCGTGCAAAGACCAATGTCGGTTCGGATGGTACGAACATGTACTATGTATATGATTCTACCAATCTGATTAAGCAGCTCAATGACTCTAAGAATGATCAGACAACCTCTCAGGACGACCCAGAGTATAAGCTGGTCAGCCACCCGATTACCGATAAGGATGCTGGTGATGGCGATACCGATTATACGACCCTGATTGATTTCACGTACAAGCCGGATTCCGATAAGGATGATACCGTTGTTCAGGTATACAATCCGGAAAGCAAGAAGATGGAAACCAATGATATGCTGACTGAGCTGTATGCAAAACATGCAGAGCAGGCTGACATTTATCCAAACATTGCTATCACTTCCGCTTTGTACAATGGCAAGCTGTATTTCAACTTGTCCAACTACATTCTGAGTTATGATCTGTCTACCGGCGAAATCGCTACGGTCAAGAAGTACGACACCGTTTACGGTAAGCGCGACAAGACCAACCCGTTTGGCGGTATGTCGTTCGCACTGGTTGATAGTGCAGATGGCGCAGACTTTACTTTCCACAACCATCCGATTGCAGGCATCAGCCTGAAGGCAGATGGTCAGCTGTATATTTCTGTTGCAACCAATCTGGCATATATCTCCGGTAAGGATGATATTACCAACCGTGCAAAGCCGACAGACGACAAGGACTATACCATTGACAGCAAAGACAATGGCTATGGTTATGAGTTTGAAGAAAGCAACTACAATCCGGACTACAGCAGCTACAACAGCGATAAGTACGACGACTCGATGATGGAGCAGTTCGGATACAAGAAGGAAATCAACGACAACGATGAGTTCATGTGGGTTGCCAACCTGAGAGGTACTGAGGCAATGTCCAGCGTCGCTGGAGAGAGCGTTGAGTACAAGCAGGAAACCTGCAAGCATCATTACGTCCATTTCGATGAGACCTACTTCACCAAGAAGAAGGACGCTGACGGTAACAAGACCGACGAATGGAACACTGGCGAGAGCTATGTTTGTACGATTTGCGGCAAGTCTGTAGAGGAGCCGACAGAACCGAAGAAGAATAGCTTTGGCAGTAATGATGATTACGACAAGAAAAAGGCGCAGTATGAAAAGGACAAGGCAGAGTACGATGAAATCGTGAAAAATGCTGGTCATACCTATACTGCAAAGGATCCGCAGTGGACCAAGAACGAGGATGGCACCTATTCCGTAACCTTTGATACGCTGGTTTGCTCTTCTGTTTGCGAAGCAGATAAGAATCAGCGTGACTGCTTAATCAATGATGATACCATCACGGTTAAGCTGAGCGAGCCGGTTACGGCACAGGCTGAAATCACCAAGACCGAAGGTTCCTGCACCGATGAAGGCGGCGTAAAGGTAACCTATACTGCTTCCGGCGAGGCAGATGGTCACAAGTACACCGTAAACAACGTGGTAGAAAGCGGTAAGGGTGAGCATGTCCTCAAGAGCGAGTTCAAGTGGACCAAGACGGAAGATGGCGGATACACCGCTACCGCTTCTGCAACGTGTGAAGTTTGCGGTGCAGAAGAAAAAGATGTAGAGGCTACCGTTACTTCTGAAAAGAAGGACGCAACCTGTACAGAAGATGCGCAGATTACCTACACGGCAACAGCAACCTGCTTGGGTCAGGAAGTAACTGAAACCAAGGCTGCTGAGGTTCAAGAAGGTACTGCTCTGGGTCATGACTACAAGAAGACTATCATCTGGAACGGAGACAATACAGCGGCTACAGGTGAATTTACCTGCTCTCGCTGCGACTTTAAGGAAGACGTTCCGGCTGAAGTAACTTCTAAGACCACCGATCCGACTTGCACCGAGGCTGGCGAGACCACAGTTTCCGCTAAGGCTGAATTGAAGGACAAGGACGGTAAAGTTATTGAAACTGTTGAGGCTTCTAAGGTAACTGCAACCGTTCCGGCAACCGGCCACGATTACGAGGCGAAGTTTGATTGGGCAGAGGATGCTTCTTCTGCAAAACTGACGTTGACTTGCAAGAAGGGTGACGATACGCAGACTCCGGAAGTTACGGTAACGAAGGACGAAGCAAATAGTATCGCAGCGACTTGTGATAAGGATGGCAAGGATGTATTTGTTGCTACCGCAACCTACGATGGCAAGGAGTACAAGGACACCAAGACGATTGAGCTTCCGGCATTGGGTCATAAGTACAAGGGTACGATCACTTGGGGCGAAGACTACAAGACGGCAACTGCAGAGTTTGTTTGCGAGACCTGCGGCGACAAGCAGGTTGTAGACGCAACTGTAGATGTTAAGACCGATGACGC
>NZ_JBNMHC010000251.1:0-3349 GCF_050872565.1 Butyricicoccus sp.
AGATAGAGATATACCAACGCGCTGTCGCCGTCATAGCAGGTCAGAAGCGTGTCAACGACATCGGCGCGTAAGACACAAAAGTCCCCGCCAGCGGGGATCAGAGATGAGAGAGACATAATTTCCTCCGAAGAAAAATCCTGCGCAACTTTCACAAATGTGCTGTATTGTGGGAAAAATGTGCAGTTCTGGTTCGGCAACAAGTGCCAAATCGCGGTATCTCTATTATATCGTGACAAATGTAATAGTGCAAGGGGAAAGAATTCTGCGAAATTTTGTATATTTTATGATGTTTTTTTTTCAAGAACATAGTATAATAAGATTAAGTATTTTCGTGGGGACTGTCTGCCCTTTTTGACGGTCCCGATTGAAGAAAGGATAGCCTATTCATGTCTTGTGAGAAATTGAATACAATTTTGCTCGGCGGCAGACGGGGCAGGGATGGAAAATACCCTGCACAGAGAGAAATTCTCTTTTCCCCGGTCGGACGAATGGTAGCAGACGCACTGCCTGATATGTGCGAGCTGGTCTATGTTCGTCAGGAGAGCGAGGCCGAGCTGGAAGGCGTTCCGTCCATTGTATGCCCGGATGACGCAGACTTTACCGAAATGCTGTGCGCAGCTGCGGAAAAGCTCGACGGAGATGTTATGATTCTGTCCACGCCGATGCCGGAAGTGGAACAGGAAGAGTACGAGCGCGTTATTCGTATGCACCGACAGTCTAAGAATGCAGTCAGCATGTTGACGTGCGGCGCAATGGCGGACACATGGCACTGTGCCGTGTTCCAGAAGCCGGTGCTCAAGGAAATTTTGGACAGCCATCCGATGTCTCTGACCGAATCCATCCGTATTGCCGAGAGCATCAGTGCAAAGACGGAATCCTGCCGCACGGAAGCACATGTCGCTGTGTATACAGCCTATGATGCGTACTGTGCACAGAAGATTATTCAGCGCCGCATCAATGCTGCTCTGATGGACAAGGGCATTAACATGCTTGATCCGGAATACACCTATGTTTCCCCGTATACAAAGATCGGTTACGGCACGACGATTCTGCCGGGTTCCATGATTAAGCCGGGAAGCTGGGTTGGCTGCGGATGCACCATTGGCCCGAACACCATTCTCGACTGCGCATCTATTGGCGATGAGACCAGTGTCAACTCGTCTCAGGTCTACGAGAGCAAGGTCGGTGCTCATGCAACGGTCGGCCCGTTCGCATATATCCGTCCGGGCTGCGAGGTCGGTGACCACACCCGTATCGGCGACTTTGTTGAGCTGAAGAAGGCACACATCGGAAACGGCACCAAGGTTTCCCATCTGACCTATATCGGCGATGCCGAAGTCGGCGAGCGCGTCAACTTTGGCTGCGGTACGGTTGTTGTCAACTATGACGGCTATGTCAAGAGCAAGACGGTAATCGGCGACGACTGCTTTATCGGCTGCAACACCAATCTGGTGGCACCGGTTGAGCTGGGCGATCGCGTTCTGACTGCCGCAGGCACAACGGTAACCAAGAATGTGCCGGATGGTGCAATGGCTGTTGCTCGTGCACGACAGGAGAATAAGGAAGGCTGGAATGACCGCCGCCGCCGGATGCACGGACAGAAAGATTAAAAAATAAAAAGTATAGATACTTGGTTCGATTGAGTTCAGAAGCTGGAACCGAAGCGCGGGGCGTTTTCGGTAAATTTTTCAGGATGCAGGAGGATAATCCATCATGATATCTCACGGAAAAAACATTAAGATTCTTGCGGGCAATTCGCATCCCGCACTGGCTATGCAGATTGCATCTGCACTGGGACTGCCGCTGGCAAAGTGCACCGTTGGTCACTTCGCAGACGGCGAGGTTTCTGTTTCCATCTCGGAGACGGTTCGCGGTTCGGATGTATTCCTCATCCAGTCTACCTGCAATCCGGTCAACGACAACCTGATGGAATTGCTCGTTATGATTGATGCATGTAAACGTGCATCCGCAGGCCGTATCACCGCCGTTATCCCGTATTTCGGCTATGCACGTCAGGACAGAAAGTCCAAGGCTCGTGATCCGATCTCTGCAAAGCTGGTCGCTGACATCATCACCGCTGCCGGTGCTGACCGTGTGCTGACGATGGATCTGCACGCACAGCAGCTGCAGGGCTTCTTCGATATTCCGGTGGACAACCTGATGGGCGCTTCCGTCCTGATTCCGTACATTGCCGGTAAGTTTGGCCGCGGCCGTGACGACGTTATGATTATCTCTCCGGATCTCGGCTCCGTAACTCGCTGCCGCAAGTTCTGCGAGAAGCTGGATTATCGTCTGGCGATTATCGACAAGCGTCGTCCGCGTGCGAACGTTTCCGAGGTTATGAACATCATCGGTGATGTTAAGGGCAAGACCTGCATCCTGAGCGATGACCTGATTGATACCGCTGGCACCCTGTGCCATGCAGCAGAAGCGCTGATTAACATCGGCGGGGCAAAGGAAGTATATGCTTGTGCATCGCACGGCGTTCTGTCCGGTCCGGCTATCCAGCGTCTGGAAGAAAGCCCGATCAAGAAGCTGACTCTGCTCGACACCATTCCGCTGCCGGCAGAAAAGCGCAGCGATAAGATTGAGCTGCTGCAGGTTGCTCCGGTATTTACAGAGGCAATTGCCCGTATTTACGAGGAATCTTCTGTTTCCCCGCTGTTTGACTAAGTAGGAATTGAAAATGGGCGGCATAGAGAGATTCTGTGCCGCCTTTTTGTTTAGAGGGAGAAAATTATGAAAATATTGACGGTGGGAGATGTGGTATCTCAGCCGGGTCTGGAAACCGTAGAGCGGCTGCTGCGTCGGGTCAAAAAACAGGTCGGCGCAGACTTCACGATTGTCAATGGAGAAAATGCCAGCGGCGTTGGCATCACGCCGAAGCAGGCAGATGCGATTTTCGATGCCGGTGCCGATGTGATTACGCTGGGAAATCACACGTATCGCAAACAGAATATCGTCAGTTATTTAGAGGATAATCGGTATATCATTCGTCCCGCCAATCTTGCACCGCAGTCTCCGGGAGAAGGCTTTGGCATTTATGAGAGCAGCAGCGGCTGGCGGGTGTTGGTGTTTGAATTGATTGGCCGCTGTGATATGCAGTATGGTCCGGATAACCCGTTTTTGCGCGCAGACCGCATTTTGCGGGAGCAGGAAGGACGATATGACATCGCTGTGTGTGAAATGCACGCTTCCGCAACATCAGAAAAGCTCGCGATGGGCTTTTATCTGGATGGCCGCGTTTCTGCTGTCTATGGCACGCATACGCATGTGCCGACAGCCGATGCGCGAGTCAATCCGAAGGGAACCGGATATATTACCGATCTCGGCATGACGGGACCAAAAT
>NZ_JBNMHC010000252.1:0-3343 GCF_050872565.1 Butyricicoccus sp.
AACCGTACGGAAGCCGCAGTCTCTGCCGTTGTCAACGTCAGCATCCGACTTGAAGTATACCTGTACCTCACACATGCGCTCCAAATCATAGACAACCGTGCCTTCGGTGCCCTGAATCTCATAGTAGAAATAGTTCTTGCGGCCGGTTGCCACGCGGGAAGAAGAGAAATCGCCGATAGCACCGTTTTTATACTTGACGAGGAAGGAAATGACATCGTCATTTTCTACGGTTCCCATCTCAGACGAGCCAGCCTTTACTGGACGCTCCGGAATGACAATCGACTGTACGGCTGTGACTGCTTCCATATCGCCCAGAATCATCTGTGAAACAGAAAGCAGATGGCTGCACAGATCGCCCAGTGCACCGGAACCTGCCAGCTTATTGATATGTCTCCATGCCAGCGGGATCTTCGGATCCAGCAGCATATCCTGATCGTATGTCGCATGGACACGCATAATCTTTCCCAGCTTGCCGGACTTGACAAGCTCTGCCACATACTGGTTTGCCGGATTCATGATGTTGGAAAAGCCGCAGTAATTGACAACGCCCTTTTCCTTTGCCAGATCAGCCAGCTCGCGGGACTGCTGTGCCGACAGGCTCAGCGGCTTCTCGCAGAACACATGCTTGCCATGCTCCAGTGCAGCTTTTGCCATCTCATAGTGCATACAGTTCGGCGTGGCAACGTCTACCAAATCAACGTTCGGATCCGACACAACATCGTGCCAATCCGCGGTATATCTCGCGTATCCCATCTGCTCTGCAAATTTCTGTGCAGCCTCTTCTGTGACATCGCTGACCATTTCAAATACCGGCATATCATCGCCGAAAATCATCTTTGCGTTGTGAAAAGCTGTGGTATGCGCTTTTCCCATCCAGCCGCCGCCAATCAAACCGATGCGAATCTCACTCATGTCGTTTCTCTCCATTTCATATCAAAAAATTTTTATGCTTGTTATTTCTGTGCGATAAAAAACGGGAAAATTTCTGCGTTTTTCTCGTATTCAACCTTGTGATGCTATGATATACTATTCACAAAACAACTGCACTACATTTTCTTGATAAAAAATATCAAAAAATTATACTTTTTGAGAGGATGATCTTGTATGCGCATCGATGCCGGTATTTTGCCGGATTCCGTCCGTTTCTTTCATGAGCCGGATGCCTTCACCGAACAAACCCTCTACCACACGCCGCATGTCGGTGTCTATCACTGCGACTGCCAATACAGCTTTGCCCGCGCCGGAGAAACCTGTGTGAATATTTGTCAGGCTATTTTTGTCGATCACGGTGCTTTGACGGTTCGCTATCGCGGGCAGGAAATCACGGCATATGCCGGTATGCTCATCCTGCTCGACTGCCGAGAGCCGCACGAATATTTTGCCGCCTCTCCGGAGATCCGCTTTCGCTGGTTTCATATTGTCGGCGCGTGCAGCTTCTCTTATGTCGCTCACATCATAGATTCCCATGGATTTGTCATGCAAACCGCCAAAAATGCCGATATAGAGCGATTTTGTGCGCAAATCGTCACGGATGCCAAGCAGGACGCCAATATCTATCGCGTGTCTGCTCATGTCGAGCAGCTGCTCGCCGGTCTCGCGTCCCTCGCTGTAGAAAAGCGTCCGGACACGATGGAGCAGGCAATGATTGATTCGGCACAATATATTGAAGCGCATTATGCCGAGAAAGAGACCAAGATTCCCGCTCTCGCTTCGCGCGCCGCTCTGAGCACCTGCTATTATCTGCGCAAGTTCAAAGAATATCACGGCGTTACCCCGCATCAATATCTACAGTCCGTTCGTCTGCGCGCCGCCAAAGAGCAGCTCACAGTGACCTCACACAGCATGGAGCAGATCGCTGAGGACTGCGGATTTTGCAGCACCTCTCATTTTATTCAGGCATTCCGAAAGAGCACGGGTCTGACCCCGCTTCAATTCCGAATTCTCTGGAAATAACCGTCTCCCTATTGACTTTATCGCTTTTATGTGATAAAGTATGTATCGTGCAGATACTTTATTTATTAAAAGCGTCAAAGTATCTGCTCTATGTTTCACAAAGGAAGGTTTACGTATGAAACTGATTGTTTTACTCGTGTACTTCGCCGTGCTCATTGGCATCGGCTTGTACTGCCGTCGGCACGCGACGGATGTCAACGGCTTCGTCCTCGGCGGACGCTCGGTCGGTCCGTGGCTGACCGCATTTGCTTACGGTACCTCGTATTTCTCCGCGGTTATCTTTGTCGGCTACGCCGGTCAGTTCGGCTGGAAATACGGCATCGCTTCGACATGGATCGGTATCGGCAATGCGTTGATCGGCTCGCTGCTCGCTTGGGTCGTTCTCGGACGCCGCACCCGCATCATGACACAGCATCTGGATTCTGCGACGATGCCGGCATTCTTCGGCTCTCGCTTTGACAGCAAGGCGCTCAAGGTCGGCTCCTCAGCGATTATCTTCGTGTTCCTGATTCCGTACACCGCTTCGCTGTACAACGGTCTGTCCCGCCTGTTTGGCATGGCATTTAACATCGACTACACCGTCTGTATCGTCCTTATGGCGATTTTGACCGCGATTTATGTTATCGCCGGTGGTTACATGGCAACTGCCATCAACGACTTTATTCAGGGCATCATCATGCTGTTCGGCATTGTGATTATTATCGCCGCCGTTCTGCTGAGCAAGGGCGGCTTTATGGAAGCCGTCAATGGTCTGGCACAGATTTCCGATCCGTCTGCATCCACCCAGCCGGGTGTCTTTGCTTCGTTCTTCGGCCCGGATCCGCTCAATCTGCTCGGCGTTGTCATCTTGACCAGCCTTGGCACATGGGGCCTGCCGCAGATGGTACAGAAGTTCTACGCCATCAAGGATGAATCGTCGATTCACAAGGGTTCTGTCATTTCCACCCTGTTCGCGCTGGTTGTCTCCGGCGGCTGCTACTTCTTGGGCGGTTTCGGCCGTCTGTTCTCGGATCAGGTCAACATCGAAGCAGATGGTTTTGATTCCATTATCCCAACGATGCTTTCCAATCTGGCGCCGATTCTCATCGCGCTGGTTGTCATCTTGGTTCTGTCCGCGTCGATGTCCACGCTGTCCTCTCTGGTTATCGCGTCCAGCTCCACGCTGACGATTGATTTCCTCGGCGGCACATTTATGAAGAACATGAGCCAGCGCAAGCTGCTCGTGACGATCCGCGTCTTCATCTTCGTCTTTATTGCCATCTCTGCGGTCATTGCCATTGTGCAGTACAAGAGCAATGTCACCTTTATCGCCCAGCTGATGGGCATCTCGTGGGGTGCTCTGGCAGGCGCATTCCTCGCCCCGTTCCTGTACGGTCTGTACTGGAAGCGC
>NZ_JBNMHC010000253.1:0-3332 GCF_050872565.1 Butyricicoccus sp.
CAAAATTGCAGATTTCAACTGTGCCGATGCAACCGGCATCTCGTAACGAATACCGTGCAGCGGGGCAGGATGAATGTTCAGCGGGCATAAATTGCCGTCTTTTCCCGAAATATCTGCACCCATCTCGCGCAGCGGCTTGATGATTCGTCCCATCGGACGCTTTTGGATGGATGCATCACCGTTCAGGGTGCAGGAAAATGGCTGACCGGCGAGAATGCCGCACAGCAGACGAGTTGTCGTGCCGGAATTGCCGGTATATAACAGCTCTGTTGGTGCTTTGAGACCGTGCAGGCCGACACCGTGAACGACAACTTCTTTTTCAGAAACATCAATGGAAACGCCCATTTTTTTGAAGCAGGAGATGGTAGACAAGCAGTCTTCACCCATTAAAAAACCGGTGATATGCGTATCGGCATCAGCCAGTGCGCCAAACATGACCGCGCGGTGGGAGATAGACTTGTCACCAGGGACAGTTACATCGCCGCGCAGCGCGCGGGCGGTAGTCAGGGGATAACTCATGCTTTCACCTCGCTGTCTTGTGTCACAGGATAAGAGCCCAAAATGCGAACATAGGAACACTCCTGCATGGTCTGATAAATCAATGCGCGGGTATCTTGCCGCAGCAGATTTCCGTCAAAATCAATGTAAAAACAATAATTCCAAGGCATGTCACGCAGCGGGCGCGAGTGGATTTCCGTCATGTTGACACCGTAATCGGCAAACACAGCCAGTGCGCCGTAAAGACTGCCGACAATATGCGGCAAAGTCAAGACAAGGCTCACGCGTGTATCGGTCTCCTGTGCAGACATGGAACGAGAAACCGCGATAAAGCGTGTTTGATTGAAATCCGCATCGTTGACATGCTCTTCTAGAATTTCCAAGCCGTACAGCTTTGCTGCGGCTTCCGAGCAGATGGCTGCACGAGAGACATCACCGCTCTGTGCAATATCATGCGCTGCCACGGCGGTATTGCTCTCTTCGATAGCTTCCAAGCCGTGCTTTTTGATGTACTGCTGACACTGACGCAGCGCCTGCGGGTGAGAGTGAACTTCTTTGATGGTATCAAACGAAGCACCCTTGCAGGCAGCAATACAGTGACGAATGCGCTTGATATGAGAGTGTGTGACGTATAATCCGTACTGCTCCAACAGATCGTAGACTTCATTTACGGTTCCAGCTGTCGAATTTTCTACCGGAACGACACCAATATCCGCTTTTCCGTCTAAAACAGCATGAAATACATCTTCCCATGAGTTCTGCGGGATGCGCTCGGCATTCGGAAACAAATCGGTTGCGGCAATTTCAGCATAAGATGCCGGAAGACCGCCGTAATATACTGTTTTCGGATCGTTGTTGCGCGGCTGGAGATCCAACTGCAATCGCTGCGGCTCCGCTTCCAGCATTCGCGCGTATTGATGCTTGCGGCTGACGCGCGTGGTCGTGCGCAGCAGGGAAGAGTATTCCAGCTTGAGTTCATCCGGAATATCTTGCAGCATCGTGTTCATCAGTTCCGTCTCACGGGACGGAACGAGAACCTGACCGCCGTGCTCCATTTTATAATCAGAAACTTCTTCCGCGCACTTCATGCGCTTGAGAAACAGCTTTAAAATTTCATGGTCAATCGCGCTGATGTCGCGGCGCACATCGTTAAGATCTCGCATATCCGTAAGCCTCCATATACAGGTCTGTGACAGCAACGGCAACGGCTGCTTCGATGACTGGCGTTGCGCGCGTGACAATACAAGGATCATGACGTCCCTTGATAACCAGCGGTTCAACCTTGTGGTCGGTGAGATTCAAGGTTTGCTGTTCGCGGGAAATAGACGGTGTCGGCTTAATCGCTGTGCGGACGATAATCGGCATACCGTTTGTGATACCGCCCAAAATACCGCCGTTGTTGTTGGTTTCCGTCTTGACGGTATCGCCGTCTAAATACATGCAGTCATTGGCTTCGGAGCCGCGCATCGCTGCGATAGAAAAACCTGCGCCAAATTCCACGCCCTTGACGGCTGGAACAGAAAACAGAATAGAAGACAAACGTCCCTCTACCGGAGACAGCATCGGAGAACCTATGCCGACCGGAACGCCGGTGACGGCACATTCGATGATGCCGCCGACGGAATCCTGTGCCTCTCGTGCTTGGTCAATCTGTGCGAGCATCGCTTCCTCAGCACGCGGGTTAATCACCGGATATGCTTGCGTGCGCAGCTTTTCCAAAAGCTCCGTTGGCACATGTACATCATCAAACGGTGTATCCATAATCTGACCAATGGCAGCAATATGCGAACCGACTTCGATGCCCTTAGAGCGCAGGAATAACTTACACATAGCACCGGCAAATACCAGCGGCGCCGTAAGACGACCGGAAAAATGTCCGCCGCCGCGGTAATCATTGCAGCCCTGATAGCGGACACGACCGGTGTAATCGGCATGGCCCGGACGCGGCTGTTCGATTAAATTGCGATAATCCTTAGAACGGGTATCGGTATTTTCAATGACGCAGGAAATCGGTGCGCCAGTGGTTTTGCCCTCAAAAATGCCGGAAAGGACCTTGGGAAGGTCCTTTTCTCGACGAGCTGTGGACTGACGATTTTTACCCGGTGCGCGGCGATCCATTTCAGCAAGAATAAATGCTTCATCGTATGGCACGCCGGCCGGAAAACCATCGAGTACACAGCCGATGCCACCGCCGTGTGATTCACCAAAAATGGAAAGCTTGACTGCATTTCCCCAAACAGAACCCATATGACGATCTCTCCTTATTCAGCGGTGAGCAGAGTATGTAACTGCTCCAGCGGGATTTTATGAATGTTTGCCGTGCCCATCGGATGCACCAAAATCATATTGATGCTGTCACCGGCACGCTTTTTGTCGTGCAGCATGGCAGTGTATACATCCTCGATGGGGTATGGCAGTTCTGTCGGCAGGTCGTGTGCCTGACAGATTTCCGTAATTTGCTGGGTGTAATCGGTCTCTCCCAACTTGGCTCCAAGCTTTGCTGCCTGCACCATGCCGATGGCAACGGCCTGACCATGCGTCAGCTCAGTGAAATGTCCAACCTTTTCTGCGCCATGGCCGATGGTATGACCAAAGTTCAAAATCATACGCAGACCAGTATCATGCTCGTCCTGCTGGACAACATCGCGCTTGATGCGGACGCACTCATAGACAATATGCTGCATATTGCTCTTGAAATCCGGCTGAGCAATCATGTCCAGAATGTCCGGATTGGAGATGCAGCCGTATTTAATCACTTCTGCCATGCCGTCGTTGAAAATGCGCTCCGGCAGGGAAGCGAGGATGTCCGTGTCAATGATAACCAGCTCCGGCTG
>NZ_JBNMHC010000254.1:0-3317 GCF_050872565.1 Butyricicoccus sp.
CCGCCGAAAGCTCTGCACGCGGTCAATGTAGAGGTTCCGGGTGACATTTCTTCCGCCGCTTATTTTCTCGTTGCTGGCTTAATTTTGCCGAACAGCGATATTGTCATTCGCAATGTCGGCATCAATCCGACACGCACCGGCATTCTGGATGCGCTGGAAGCTATGGGCGCAAACATTGAACGCCTGAACGAACGCGGTACCGTGGAACCAATCTGTGATTTGCGCGTTCGCTCTTCCCATCTGCACGGTACAACAATCGGCGGCGATATGATTCCCCGCCTGATTGATGAGATCCCGGTTTTGGCTGTCGCTGCTGCTTTCGCTGACGGTGAAACCGTCATTCGTGACGCACAGGAGCTGAAGGTTAAGGAGTCCAATCGCATTGCGACCATGACAGCTGAGCTGTCCAAGACCGGTGCCGATGTACAGGAGACCGAGGACGGCATGATTATCCACGGCGGAAAGCCGCTGCACGGTGCAGATTTTGCAAGCTATGCCGATCATCGCGTTGCCATGAGCATGGCTGTGTGCGCACTCGCTTGCGACGGCAATTCCTCGATTGATGACCCAGATTGCGTCGCCATTTCTTATCCGACGTTCTTTGAGACATTGGACGCTCTCAAGCAGAAAGGAGAATGACTCCCATGATTTTGACCATGGATGAATTCCGAAATTATGTGCCGAGCAAGCCGACTTTCGCGTTGTTCGGGCATCCTATCGCACATACGATGTCTCCAGAGCTGCACAACAAGCTGTTTCAAGCTTCCGGAAAAGATTGTGAGTACTTTGCTGTCGATGTACCGCCGGAGGATTTAGAAGAAGCAATGCGCATCGCTTCGCAAAAATGCGGTGGTTTAAACTTGACTATCCCGCACAAAAAAGCGGTATTTCAATATTTGGATGCTGTCGATGAGACAGCAAAAAATCTCGGCAGTGTCAATACGGTATTTTTCCATGATGGAACCGCTGTCGGCTATAATACAGATATTTTGGGCTTTTCCGGCTCACTGGAATTTGACGGCATCTCTGTCGAGAACAAAATTGCTGTTGTCTGCGGCTATGGCGGTGTTGCCCGCGTCATTTGCTATCATCTCGCCAATGCAGGTGCAAGAGTTCTGATTACCGGTCGAAATTTGACCAAGGCAAAGGCTCTGCGCAATGAAATCCGCTCCTATCTGCCGCAAGCTGACATTGATGTGATGCCTGCCACGCAGCTGCCGCGTGCCACGGCCATTCTCGTCAACGGTACGCCGCTTGGCATGTATCCGCACGAAGATGCTTGTCCGCTGGAGAAGCTGCCTATCGGCGCAGAATATGTCTTTGACACGATTTACAATCCGCCGGAAACCGCTTTTATGAAGTTGGCTCCGCACAGCGTCAAGACACGCAATGGCCTTCTGATGCTGGTATTGCAGGCAGCTTATGCACAGACTATCTGGTTCGGCACGCAGTTTGAATCTGCGGATCTGACACGCATTCTGCGGTTGCTGTCCGGCGACATGGCAAAAAAGCGTCTGCATGATGTATACGGCAAGCAGAATATTGTCCTGTGCGGCTTTATGGGCAGTGGCAAAACGACGATTGGCCGCAAGCTGGCTCGCACCCTGCAATACGAATTTGTCGATATGGATGACTATTTGGAAAAGCGCGAGGGCAAAAAAATCTCCGATATTTTTGTAGAAATCGGTGAATCCGGTTTTCGCGATATTGAGACCGATTGTGCCCGCGAGATCGCGGACCGCACCGGCTGTGTCATCGCACTGGGCGGCGGCGCAGTTTTGCGTCCGGAAAATGTGGAGCAGTACAAGAAAAACGGCTTACTCATCCATCTGAACACGCCATTCTATCGCATCGTACAGAACTTGAGCCGTGACACCACGCGTCCGCTTCTGCAAGGCGATAAGGAAAAGCAGACGCGCTTGCTGTTTAATAAGCGGAAGAAAATCTATTTGAATTGCGCGGATCGTTCTGTATCCGGCACACGCATCTCTGAAATTATGGATGCTGTGTTCCGCGCAATTTAAAATCATATCGTTATACGAGAACGGTGTAGTCTTAGGCTATGCCGTTTTTGTTTTTTACCAATCATTTTTTCGTTTGCATATTGACTCTACAATAATTCTATTGTAGATTTAGGCAACGCCGTATCTCTGAAATACACGTTGCCAATGGGCGCGCATGATTTAGTCCTGCCTCAACAGATATTTTCTTCCCTATCGATGGATTTACAGACTTCAACCGAGAGCGAGTGCTTGCTGCACGGGATGAACTAGAAGCAAATTTTCCACTGTGAAACACAAGTCGGATTTGTAGATGCAGATCAACCGGAAATGGAACTGTGAATTTGTTCACATTTTATCTACAAAGTTTTCTATTTTTGTTCATGCATTCCAGTGAAAAATCGTGTATGATAATACCAGTGCAGATGAGATATGCACAGTAAGAAAGACTCTTCCAAGCGAAACAGAGGTTCCTCTTTTCTTCTGTTTCAATCACTCTTATATTTTTTCATATTTTTCCTTTCTTTTAAAAACACCGCGGACAAAACCGCGGTGTTTTTATCTGGCTCTGGCAATCGTTACAATTCAGACACAATTTTTCCATGAATTATTTAAATTTTCTTTCAAATTTCGTCACCATTTTTTGGAGAAGATCGTGTATGATAATACCAGACAAACAAATGAAGCATCTCCCTAAAGGCCAGCTGCCCGGCCGGAATTTGATTCAAAAGCGGCAGACAACCTATTTCTCTTTTCTCGGCAAACCTGCCGAAAAAGATTTCATATATTTTTTCTTTTTTCTTTCTCCTTTCCGAAAAATTGCCGCGGCACAGTCCGCGGCTTTTTTCATGTCTCCGTTATTCATATTTTAGCAATAATTTCTTCTACATTTCTTCAAAAAGAGTTCTTCATATGGTCACGCAAAGCCGGGAATTTTGCGGTATACTAATACCAGAGTTAAGGAAAACAAAAAAACACGCGACTTAAAACATAGTTTAACTCAAACGGTCAACTGTCCGACCGCAGCATCGGCTGGAAAGCGGCAGACAACCAACAAGCTCCATTCAGTAAGACTGAGTGTGAATTGATTATATCTTTTCTTTTTCATTTTTTACTCCTTTCATTTAAAAAATCCCGTTGGAATTGTCCAACGGGATTTTTGTCTGTCTATATTTTATTACGCCGTCTGTTTGGCTTCTTCTCTCAAATCGCGGAATTGTTTGCCGAACAAAATCTGTACAATCAGCGGGATGACCATGATGCACCAAATAATCGGCTCGGACAAAATAACGCCCATGTACGCCAAATGCGGTACCA
>NZ_JBNMHC010000255.1:0-3307 GCF_050872565.1 Butyricicoccus sp.
ACGCCGGTATACGTTGTCGATGCCGGGCAGCACAAGCGTTTCCATGAATCGCTTGATGAGCGTGGATTTTCCCGTCCGAACCGGCCCGACAACGCCGATATAAATGGTGCCGCCGGTGCGGCGGCTAATATCTTCGTATAGTTTTTGACGTTCCATATACACCTCCGTGTACTTATCGGACTGGGATGAGCAACATTTGTGCCTGCGTACTGATAGAATCCCCGCTGATTTGATTGGCTTGGCGAATGGCGTCTACTGTGGTGCGATAGCTCTTAGCAATGTCCCACAACCGCTCTCCGGCTTCCATATACCGCAAAATTACGGACACAGGAGCCGTTGAACTGCATACATCGGTGTCAATTGTGAGTGCGGTCAAATCGCGAATGGTCAGCGGTTCTTGCGCGAGCAGTGCACAGCGTCCGCTGAGAGATAACACAAGGGAATCTTCTCCACTGACTGCGGCAGAGGCGCGGCATTGCAGAGACTGCAATCGCACGGTTCCGGCTGTTTCCGGCGCATCCAGCGGCATTTGCACCGCGCGGTGAATGGAATAATAGGAACCGTCTTCTGCGCGATACACCACACAGACCATCATGCGCAGAGACAGGGGAGTTGATTCCTGCATCAAACGGTCGGGAACCGCTGTGACGTCGGCGATTTGTGCGATTTTCATGCCGACAGAGAGTGTTTCGGACGCTTCACATCCCATTTCGGGAATCAAACGGCAGGTGGGAAGCTCTATCGACCGGCTTTCCGTTTGCACGGGATGTTGGAGATGATAGACATCTTCAATCGTTTGCAGTGTGAGTGTTTCAAAGGCAGTGAGCAGAACCGAAGCACCGAGTCCGACACTGATGAGGCCGTCATCCCGCAGTTCTGCATCCAGATGGCGCACAGAAAAGCGGACACTGAGCTGCTGCTCGTCTTTCATGCCGTCTGCCTCCAAAATTTGTGTAAATGGCAGCACGCAATCGGTGTTTTCCAAGAGACCGTCGGTTGTCTCTGCGAGCAGATGCAATACAGCATCGCCCTTGATAATGGCTTTTTCATTCATCAGACGGCAGTCTGAGAGCCGCAGTTCCGCGCGGGGGACGGCAATGCTGCTGTAGCGCGAAAAATCCGTGAGATTGACATCGTCCATCAGCGTAAATTCTCGGCGGCAGGCAGCGACCGGCAGCGTGACAATGTGAGAAGCGGGAAGAAGCTCTAACTCTTCCTCTGATTCGTCAAATCCGGTTGTCAGAGAAAGCGACTCCGGCGCAAAGACCTGACAGGAAATGCAAAGTGTTGCCGTCACAGACAGCTTGCGGGAATTCATAATACGGGCATCTGCCGATACCACACGGCAGGAAGCGAACAATTGACAGCTTTCTTGGATGCCCTCCGCCTCTTCGATGTGTGCAAAGCTCACTGGTATGTCCAGCTTTCGCAATCCGCCGCCCTCGGGAACATAAAACACCGTCATGCGAATGCTGCCGGACAAAAAGACGCGGCCGGATTGCGGCACATCGTCCTTGAGCTGTGGGCTGCCAAAGACAGCGGCAATGCGCATGAGATCGGGAAATGTATCCGGGACAATGGCATCTGCGGTTTCTTCATAGGTATTTACGGTATCCAGCAGCAAATGGCTGATACCAAACGTACTTTTTTTCGGTTCCATATGCCTTCCTCCTATGTCAAGTGTTCCTGGATGATGCTGTTGATATAGTGTTATGGCGGAGCGGAAAAAAGTATGACAAGAAAATCAATTGCGGGGAGTCGAAGGTTGTAGTATACTGAGACCAGAAGGTGTGTATTTGAGAGGAGGTGTCCGTGATGCAGCGATTTGCAGTGATTTTTGACTTCAATGGAACGATGTTATTTGATACGCCTCTGCAATATCAGGCGTGGAACATGCTGGCGGAAAAGACTATGGGGCGAAGCATTGGCATTGACCAGTTTTTGCGCACGGCCAATGGAAGATCCAGCACAGAAACCGTCGATATTTTCTGGGGCAATTCCTTGACGATGGATGAGAAGCAAGCGTTGATTTTGGACAAGAGACAAGCGTATAAAGAGTTGTGCCTGGCGCATCCGGAACTCTTTCACTTGGCGGACGGCATTCCGCAGATCTTGGATTTTCTCAAAAAGCATAAGATTCCCTTTACCATTGCGACATCATCCAATCCCGCGAGTGTCGATTTCTATTATGACAATTTGCAATTGGATCGTTGGTTCCGGCGAGAAGATATTGTCTGTACCGATGGCAGCTTTCGCGGAAAACCGGCACCGGATATTTATTGTGCTGCGGCAAAGAGCCTGCATATGCATCCGAAAGACTGTATTGTGATTGAAGATGCGGTGGCGGGCGCCTATGCAGCGCGCGGCGCGGGTATTGGCTATGTCATTGTAATTGATCCGGAGGACTCTGGGCTGATTTGGGTCGGAGAACAGGTGGATTGTGTCATCCAAGAGCATGGACAGCTGTATGCGATGCTGTGCGATAAGATAAAGAAAAAGACGGGTCTCTCCTGAGATCCGTCTTTTGTGTTAAATGGAAGCAATTTTGGTTTTGCGAATGCGGCGCATGAACACACAGGCAATCGCGGCAGAAACCACTTCTGCAAACAAGAATGTCCACCAGACGAGGGAAGGCATTTCTGTGCGCAAACCAAGGCGTGCCAGCAGCCAAGCGACCGGCAGAACAAAAATCAACTGACGGCACAGAGAGATGACCAGCGATTCCATACCGCTGCGCAGTGCCTGAAAAATACCCTGAAAGGCGACATTGGCTCCGGCAAAAATCAGACTGAGCGAAATGATGCGAATCGCATAGATACACAGCTGCTCGGTTTCGCCGGACAGACCAAAAATAGAGGACAGCGGAGAGGCAAACAGCTCGAGTGCTAATGTGCCGACCAGCATGATGATGAGTGTGTACAGCATACCATATTTGATGCCTGCGTTGACGCGCTGCTTGTCACGCATTCCGTAGTTGAACGAGACAATCGGCGTGATGGCATCGCGCAGACCAAAGGCGGCAAACAACAAAAACTGCTGAATTTTGTAGTATAGACCGTAGGCAGTCACGGCATTTTCACTGACCGTGCCGAGAATCAGATTGAGTCCATACGTCATGACGGACATGAGTGCCTGTGCGATGATAGCAGGCAATCCAATGGTGTAGATCTGCTGAATCAGACGCTTGGATGGCTTGATATAGCGCAGACCGTTTGTGATTTCCTTGTTGACGGCAAGATGAAAGGCCAAAGCGACAACACAGGAGACAATCTGACCAATGACTGTCGCATACGCCGCACCGCGGACA
>NZ_JBNMHC010000256.1:0-3264 GCF_050872565.1 Butyricicoccus sp.
GCATGATCGCCGCTGCCGACGACAGCGAGCGAGCGTCCGCGCATCAGGAAGCCGTCGCACTGTGCGCAATGGCTGACGCCGTAGCCGATGAGATGATCGGCATTCAAATTAGAGGCAAGTCTCTGTTTGCCGGTTGCCAGCAGGACAGTCCGTGCGGTGTAGCTGTTGCCGGAGGAGGTGTTGACGATAAATCCATTGGATTCACGGATCGAAACCACTTCGTCACTGATGACTTCGATGCCGAGTCGTTCGACCTGCACCAAGCCGCGGCGGAACAATTCATCGCCGCTGACCGGCTCTGCCAGACCGAAATAATTTTCAATGCGGTGGCTTTGACCGAGAGCACCGGAATCTCGACCAATCACAAGCGGGGTATAGCCTGCGCGTCGAACATACAGAGCAGCAGAGAGACCTGCTGGGCCTTTTCCGATGATGATACAATCTTTCATTTAAAATAAAACTCCTTGATAGAAATAGGGGAACAGATGCTCAGCGCAATTGCTCCGGCAGCCGGATGCTGATTTCTCCGGCGACTAAGGTACTGCGCTGGCCGTTCTGCTCAATGATGAGATGACCGCTGGAATCAATGCCGACAGCGGTTGCTTCCTCTCGCTGGTCAAACCGAATGACTGTGATGGGCTGACCGAGGAAGTGAATAAAGGAACGATAGCGGTCAATCAATGCTTCGGTATCTCCGGAGGCGATAAGATCACAGCACGACTCCATGTGATTGAAGAAAGAGGCTGCGAGGGCATTGCGGCGCACCGGATGCGGAGCAAAGTCTTCCAGACAACCGGCAATTTCTGCGATTTCCGGCGCAAGACCGCTTGCGGGGGTGCGGACATTGATGCCAATGCCGACGATGGCATAGGACAGTTGTCCGGTTTCTGCTTCGACAGAGGCTTCTGTCAGGATGCCGCACAGCTTTTTGCCGTGCATGAGGACATCATTGACCCATTTGATGTCTGGGGTAAAATCAGCGGTTTCTTGGATTGCCTCACAGGCGGCAATCGCTGCGCCGACGGTCAGCAGATGAATGCGCTCCAGCGGAATCTGCGGACGCAGAAGCAGACTCATATAAATACCGCTGCCGGAAGGAGACAGAAAATTTCGTCCCAATCTGCCGCGGCCGGCAGTCTGACAATCAGCGACAGCGGCATAGCCGTTTGGCAGTTCAGCAGCGCGCTGTTTGAGATAATTATTGGTGGAATCGACAGTGGAAAGCACACAGAGATTTCGTGCGGCGTATTGTGTTGTCAGCTCCATGGCAATGCCAGCTTCCGACAGCGCGTCACTCGCTTCATCCAAGCGATAGCCTTCACCGGCTGTAGAAGTGATTGGGAAACCCATCTCGCGCAGCGTGGAAACTGCCTTCCATATTGCCGTGCGGGAAACGCCCAATTCTCGTGCCAATGTGCCGCCGGAGATCAGTTCTCCGCGGTGTTCTTCCAAGGTGCGAAGCACGTCATCTCGAACCATCCAATCATCCTTTCGGGTCTTTTTTAGCTTTTCCTTATTGTAATACAGATCTTGACGCAGTACAATAGATTTTACTTGGAAACGAGGAAAATTCATAAATCCAGTCGAAGAAATGAGGAAGAATATGGCAAGCACAAGCGAGAGTATCCAGAGCATCGCACGCACGCAGGAGGAGCGCATTTTGCTCACGCAAATCGCGCAAAAGGCGGAGACCTGCCGCGAAAAATGCTATTTGACGTATACCAAATTTTTAGATATGCACGAAACTGCATTGGCGGATCGTCTGCTGCGCAGTCTGGGAGAACGCGGCGTCTTCTGGGGCGGATATGAGCAGGCGGAACGCCGCATTCTCTTTTTTGTGCCGGACTGGATGGACGCTGTGCCGACAGAGGGAGAAGATTGTCCCATTACCGCGATTCGCTGCCTGCGGAGCAAAAACGATGCGCTCACCCATCGGGATTATTTAGGCTCGCTGATGGGTTTGGGACTGCGGCGCGACGGCATCGGAGATATTTTGGTCAGTGACCACGGCGCGGACATTCTGGTGCTGAAAGACATTGCGCCATATCTGCTGATGAACTACAGCCAGGCGGGACGCAAACACATCCAGACGCAGGAAATTTCGCTGGCGGATTTGGTGATGCCGGATGAGAAGATCACCATGCTGCGCGATACCGTCGCTTCGATGAGGCTGGATGCCGTCACAGCGTCGCTGTTCCGCCTGTCGCGCGCCAAAGCGGCGGATGCGATCCGTGCAGGAAAAGTGTTTGTCAATCAGCAGGAATGTATCCGGACAGACAAAGAAATTGCGCCGCATGACCGCATTACCCTGCGCGGCACGGGACGCGGAGAGGTCGAGGAGATTTTAGGAGAGAGCAAAAAGGGACGCATCGTTTTGTCGCTCAAACGATTTGGCTGACGAATAAAAAAATCTGCCATTTAAAATTTTTGTTATTGCAGGAATACAAGAAATATGTTATACTAATAGTAACAATTAAGAGGAGGCGGCAAAATGGGAAGACAGCCAAATATGACAGATGCACCGGAGCGCAGCGGCTCGGTGCAGGGATTGGAAGAGAACCTCAAAAAAGCAGTATCGGAAATGCTTGTTCTGTTTTTGCTCAATGAGAGAGAAATGTATATCGGTGAAATTCCGGAAGAGCTGAAACAGCGCAGCAATGGAAAATTCCATATCGTGTTCCCGTACTCGGTGATTTACCGCATGGTCAAATTTGAATACATCGACGAGCTGAAAAAGCGCGTGGCACCGGACGGCAGAAAGCGTCAGTACTACGGCATCACGAAAAAGGGCAGAGAGTATCTCGCGCAGCTGACCGATACCTTTGGACAGTTCATGCAGTGCATCGGGCTGATTTTGGAGTCGGGAGATGCGAAGGAACTCGCGGCAAATCAAGAACAACAACATGGTGCAAAGATGGCACAACCGACCGCTTAACCGGCGACAAAAAGATAGATGAAATACCTGCTTATGTAAGCAGGTATTTTTTAATATAAAAAATAAGTTTTCTTTGACGAAACAAGGGTTAGCGTGGTATAATAGATACAATTAAGAACGGAGGGGAATTGATGAAAAAAGAGAGCGGTTTTGTGGAAAAATACATGCAGATGGTTAAAAACTGTCTGCCATGCGGCGGGGATAAAGAGAAAAGGTAATGCAAACTTTTTTTGACAAATTCATTGACAAATAGTTCCATAAATGGTACTATTGTGTCAAGGAATAACATAAAAGCAGCCGTGTAAAGATGGGAGAGATTCAAGAGTAGC
>NZ_JBNMHC010000257.1:0-3253 GCF_050872565.1 Butyricicoccus sp.
CGCAGTTCCCGACACGTTTTCATAAGCTGTGCTACCTCCTTCTCGCCCAGAGAAGAGGTCGGCTCGTCCATAATAATCATTTTTGCATCGATCAAAACCGCCTTGGCGATTTCAATCATCTGCTGCACGCCCATGCCAAAGGTGCCAGCTGGTTTTTCCGGGTCAATATCCTGTCCCAGAGACGCCATAACTTCTTTTGCCTTCTTGTGCATGGTCTTGTAATCAAGCAGACCGCCCGGTCCCTTAATCCATTTGTTGATAAAGATATTATCTGTGATGCTGAGCAGTTTTTCAATGTTCAGCTCCTGATAAACGCAGGCGATGCCTGCCGCTGCGGACTCATTTGGATCTTTAAACGTCTTTTTCTCGCCGTTGACGTAGATTTCTCCTTCATCCGGCTGATGCACTCCTGTCAACACCTTAATCAGTGTCGATTTTCCCGCACCATTTTCTCCGATCAATCCGAGAATTTCGCCCGGCTTGACCGCCAGCTGCATTTTATCAAGAGCTACTACACCGGGGAATATCTTTGTCGTATTTTTTAATTCTACTACATATTCACTCATTGATTTTCACCCTTTTCTCTGATAAAAATGGAACAGGCAGCGGATGCCGCCTGTTCCACTTTCCCTATCGGTTAAATGACGGACAAACGCGAAATACTTACTTGATCTTTGCCAGATACTCGTTCATCTTATCAATGCGAGCCTGTGCATTATCGCCATTGATGATTTCTGTGCCGGTATCTACATTGTCAACCGAATCGCCCTTTGCTGCCTTCACTGCGGTCTCACAAGCCTTGTAGCCCATGTCATACGGCTGCTGAGCACAAGTCAGAGTCAGAGAACCGTCCAGAACTGCCTGGCAAGCACTGGTAGAACCATCGAATCCGAGGAAGATAGTCTTTTCGTATGCCTTGTTGCCCTTTGCTGCCTTTGCAGCTGCACAAGCCATATCGTCATTGTTTGCGCAGATGATAGCTACGCCGTCCGGATGTGTCTGCATGATCGCTTCCATGGAGTTTACAGCCTTATCTGCCACTGCGTCTGCGTACTGGGTTTCCTTCTCAAGGAATGTGCCGCCAGCTTCTTCGATGCCTTCCTTATAGCCGGTCATACGAGCGGTGTTGGTTGCGTCGCCCTGTACGCCTGCAATCTCGATGCACTCGATCTTATCCCAGCCAGCTTCCTTTGCTGCTGCAACGGCTTCTTCTGCGCCCATCTTAGCAGCCTTTTCATTACCGGTGCCTACGAAGGAAACAACCTTATCAGAATTGATGTTGGTGTCCAGCGCGATAACCGGCTTATCCACTGCTGCGATCTGTGCGGCTACAGAATCCGACTGCAGCGGAGCGATGACATAGGCATCGTAGCTGCCGCCGTTAATATCGGTATCGATCATGTTGGTCTGCTCATCATAAGAAGTCTCAGACGGAGGGCCCTTGACGTCTACCTTGACGCCCGGATTGTCCTTCTCGTACTGCTCACAGCCTGCCTTGATGAGCTGCCAATGCTCAGATGCTTCGGTCTTGAGGATGACGCTGACCTTCAGCTCATCGCCGGAAGAACCAGAACCTGCTGTTTTGTCGCCGCCGGAGCTGCCACAAGCACACAGGCCTGTCATCATCGCGCCTGCCAAAAGCATCGCTGCAAAACGCTTCATTTTCATAATTCTTCTCCTTTTCTCTCTACTGTGGATTTTTATTCAACAGCCCTACCTGCTGTTAGAATCCATTAGCAATGCTGCATGATGGCAGCTACCGCGGTCTTGGTGTCGGTCTCCGGGAACAGCTCATATCCCACTCTGCCCGTGTAACCGCACGCCTCCAGATGGCGAATGACCTTGGTGTAATTGATTTCGCCCGTGCCCGGCTCATGTCTGCCCGGTGCGTCTGCCACATGAATATGACCGAACTGATCTGCATAGTTCGAGATCGTATCGCAGATGCATCCCTCATTGATCTGCATGTGATATACATCGTACAACAGCTTGAGTCGCGGAGAACCAATCAGGCGGCAAATTTCTGCGCCCATCTGTGTCGTTGCAAGGAAGTTGCCGACATGATCGGTCGTGATGTTCAGTGCCTCAAGGTTCAGATTGATTTCTTCTTCCTCTGCCAGCTTTGCGCAAGCCAGCAGGGTATCATACATCGAGCACAGCTTGACGGTGTGAGACAGGTTGTCATAGTGATTGACAACGATGCCGCCATCGCCCAGCGCGTTGGAATGAATCGTCACGCTGGTTGCGCCGACTTTTTTCGCTGCGTCAATGGACTGCTTGAGATATGCGAGATACGGCTCCTTGTGTGTCGGATCAACCAGAGAATAGTCGGCATCTCCGTTAAAGCCGGAAATCGCAATGCCAGCTTTCTGTGCTGCTTCTCTCGTTGCATCCAGATCACGAATGCGCCAATCCCAGAACTCTACGGCTTCAAAGCCGTCATCCTTTGCTGCCTGAAAACGATCGAGCCAATCCAGCTCAGTGTACAGGGTATCAATACACGCGCATTTTCTCAGTGCCATTATTCTACCTCCGAAATTTTAACCGGACGACCTTCATGCAGAGACTTGGTTGCCGCTGCTGCCATCAGTACCGGATACAGGCCGTCTTCGCCGGTAACCGGAGTCTCTGTGTCGTTTGCTACTGCCTGTGCGAATGCCTGCATCTCTGCAACAAATGCACCCGTGTAACGATCCCACATGACCTTATATGCGGTGCCGTATGTCGTGCCCTCCGCGGTGGACAGGATTGCAGTGTTCGGAATGTCGTTCTCATCCTGTGCGCAGCCCTCAGAGCCGAATACTTCGACTCTCTGGTCATAGCCGTAAACAGCCTTACGAGAGTTATCAATGACGCCGATGGCACCGTTTTCAAACTTCAGGGTAACAACAGCAGTATCTACGTCGCCTGCTTCGCCGATGCCCGGATCGACCAGAACAGAACCGTATGCGGATACTTCGGTGACTTCAGAGCCTGCCAGGAAGCGAACCATATCGAAGTCGTGAATCATCATATCGTAGAAGATACCGCCGGATACCTTTACGTAAGATACCGGAGGTGGCTCCGGATCACGGGAAGACACTTTAATCAGGTTTACCTTGCCAACCTTGCCCTGCTGTACCATATCATATACAGCACGATGGTTGTGGTCAAAGCGGCGGCAGAAACCGATCTGCAGCTTGACGCCAGCGTCCTTTGCGGCGTTAATCGCTTCATGTACCTTGTTCAGATCGTAATCAATCGGCTTCTCGCA
>NZ_JBNMHC010000258.1:0-3240 GCF_050872565.1 Butyricicoccus sp.
AAAAATCACTTCTGCCTTTAAGAAGCTCAAAAACCGTGGTCGGCTGAGCGAAGCCGATGTCAAGAGCGCCATGCGCGAGATCAAGCTGGCACTGCTCGAAGCAGACGTCAACTTTAAGGTCGTCAAGCAGTTCACCAAGACGGTGACCGAACGCGCAACCGGTGCTGAGATTCTTGAAAGCCTTTCCCCTGCTCAGCAGGTTATCAAGATTGTAAACGAAGAACTGACCAAATTGATGGGCGGTTCCAATCAGAAAATCAACATTTCCCCGAACCCGCCAACCGTGATTATGATGGTCGGTTTGCAGGGTGCCGGTAAAACAACAAACGGTGCCAAGCTCGCAGGTCTGCTCAAAAAGCAGCAGCAGCGCAGACCGCTCCTCGTTGCCTGTGACGTCTATCGTCCGGCAGCAATCGAACAGTTGAAGGTCGTAGGCGGAAAGTTAGATATTCCCGTTTTTGAAATGGGACAGGGCGATCCGGTTGAGATTGCCAAAGCAGGTGTCGATTACGCAAAGAAAAATGCGTATGATTTGGTTTTGCTGGATACAGCAGGTCGCCTGCACATTGATGAAGCTCTGATGGATGAGCTGAAAAACATCAAAGCCACCGTAAAGCCGTCTGAAATCATGCTGGTTGTCGATGCGATGACCGGTCAGGATGCTGTCAACGTAGCTTCTGCGTTTGACGAGGCACTGGGAATCGACGGTATTTTGATGGCAAAAATGGATGGCGACGCACGAGGCGGCGCTGCCCTTTCTACCAAAGCAGTCACCGGCAAGCCGATTAAGTTTATTGGTACCGGCGAAAAGCTGGGTGATATTGAACCATTCCATCCGGATCGTATGGCTTCCCGTATTCTCGGCATGGGCGATATGCTCACACTGATCGAGAAAGCACAGGAAAACTACGATGCCAAAAAGGCAGCGGAGCTGGAAAAGAAGGTTCGCGCAAACCGTCTGACTCTGACCGATTTTGCCGATCAGCTCGGACAATTTGAAGATCCGGAAAAAATGCAGAGTATGCTGAAAATGATTCCGGGCATGGACGCAAGTGCACTGGCTGGCGCACAGGTTGATACCAAAGCAGTCGGCCACACCAAGGCGATTATTCAGTCGATGACGCCGAAAGAGCGCGATAATCCGTCCATCATCAACTTCAGCCGCAAGAAGCGTATTGCGGCGGGCTGCGGTCTCAAAATCGAAGATGTCAATCGTCTGCTCAAGCAGTTCGAGATGATGCAAAAGATGACCCGCCAGTTCAATAACATGTCCAAGAAGGGACGCAAAAAGGGTGGCATGGGTTTCCCTGGTCTCGGCAATCTTGGCAAGCGCGGAGGCTTCCGCTTCCCGTTCTAATTTAATTTCGTGTAAAGATATTTACAATAATCAATTCACAGGAGGTGAAAACAATGGTAAAAATCAGACTTCGCAGACTGGGTGCTAAGAAGGCTCCTTTCTACCGTGTCGTTGTCGCAGATTCCCGTTTCCCGCGCGATGGTCGTTTCATCGAGGAAATCGGCACTTACAACCCGCTGACCGATCCGGTTGAAATCAAGATTGACAGCGAGCGCGCACAGCAGTGGATCAAGAACGGCGCACAGCCGACCGACACTGTTCGCGTACTGCTGAAGAAAACCGGCGTACTGTAAAAATCAAGTGAGGTTGTTTTAGATGAAAGAACTTTTGACCTACATCGCAAAGAACCTTGTTAACGACCCGGACGCCGTCAATGTAACCGAAACCATGCAGGGAGAGGAGATCGTCTTCGAGCTCCGTGTTGCTCCTGATGATATGGGTAAGGTCATCGGCCGTCATGGTCGCATAGCGAAGGAAATTCGCACCTTGATGAAGGCGGCCGGTAATCGTCAAAATAAAAAGGTCACTGTCGAAATTGTCGACTGAATCTTTTCAAGAGCCGCGGCGCGGCTCTTTTTTTTCTACTCTTTTCCCCTTGGAGGATTCTCGATGAAAAAGCAATATCTTGAAATTGGCAAGATCGTAAATACGCACGGCATTCGCGGTGACATCAAAGTGCAGCCGTGGTGCGATTCCCCGGATTTTTTGGCTGAGTTTGACACGCTGTACCGCAAGGATCAGTCTCCGATTACCATCACTTCTGCGAAAGTGCACAAGGGTTGTGTCCTCATGCATCTGGAGGGCGTGGACACCGTAGAGCAGGCGCAAGCGATGCGCGGCATGACGCTGTACATGAACCGCGACGATGTAGAGCTGGAGGAAGGCGCTTTCTTTATTCAGGACGTCATCGGTCTGCCGGTATATGACGAGCGTGTTGGACGCGAAATCGGTGTAGTCAAAGAAATTTCCGATGGCCCAGCCGGTGATCTGTACGTCATTCAGGACGGCAAGACCCAGCACATGATTCCGGGCGTACCGGAGTTTTTGAAGGAAGTCGATTTGGAGAACGGCCGTGTCACGGTGCATACAATTGAAGGACTGTTGAGCGATGAAATTTGATATTTTAACGCTGTTTCCGGAAATGATTGACGCAGTCATGCAGACGAGCATCATCGGTCGCGCTCAGCAGGCAGGACTTGTCAGCATTCAGGCGACCAATATCCGTGATTTCACCTTAGACAAGCACAATCGTGTCGATGACACGCCATACGGCGGCGGAAAGGGCATGGTCATGCAGGCCGATCCATTATTCCGCTGTCATCAGCACATCACCGGCGGCAAGCACGTGCATACTGTCTTGATGAGCGCACAGGGCAAGCCGTTCTGTCAGGAAAAAGCGCGTGAGTTGCTGGCGCATGAGCATATTGTCATCGTATGCGGTCACTATGAGGGCATTGACCAGCGATTCATCGACGAATGCGTAGACGAAGAGATCTCCATCGGTGATTTTGTTCTCACCGGCGGTGAAATTCCCGCTATGGCGGTCACAGACGCCGTCTGCCGCATGGTTCCCGGTGTCTTGGCAGAAGAGGTCTGCTTCACCGATGAAAGCCACTGGAACGGCTTATTGGAGTATCCGCAGTACACCAAGCCAGCTGTTTGGCATGACCGCGAGGTGCCGGAGGTTCTGCTGTCCGGTCATCATGCCAACATTGACCGATGGCGCAGAAAGCAGAGTTTGGCCCGCACCCGCAAGCAGCGCCCCGACCTTTTCGAGCAGTTTGAGCCGCAAGGCAAACAGGACCAAAAGATCCTAGATGAAATTTATTTGGAAGACGACATGGTTCGATTCTAATCCCATATAAAAAGACCATGCAGGTTGC
>NZ_JBNMHC010000259.1:0-3230 GCF_050872565.1 Butyricicoccus sp.
GGCGTACACATTGCCGATGTCTCGTATTACGTCAAGCCCGGCTCTCCGCTGGATCAAGAGGCATACAAGCGCGGCACCTCGGTATATTATGCCGACCAGGTTGTGCCGATGCTGCCGCTGCCGCTTTCTAACGGCATCTGCTCGCTGAATCCGGGCGTCAATCGTCTCGCTTTCTCTGCCTTTATCGAATTGGGCAAAGACGGTACGCGGTATTCTGCCGAATTCCATCACTCTGTGATCTGTTCGTATGCCCGCCTGACGTACAATCAGGTCAACAAGATGCTTGCCGATGACTGGCAGGAATGCAATCTCCATCCGGATCTTGTGCCGGTACTCAAGGAAATGAATGTACTCGCCAAGACCCTGCATGATGTTCGTATGCGGCGCGGTGCGCTGGAATTGGACATCCCTGAAGCGGTTGTTCTCTGCGACCGTGACGGCAAGGCCTGCGGCGTAGAAAAGCGCGAACGCGGCGATTCTGAACGCTTAATCGAAGAATTCATGCTGATTGCAAATGAAGCGGTTGCCGAGGCGTTGTATCGTCATCGGATGCCGACGGTATACCGTGTGCACGAAGATCCGGATCCGGAAAAACTGCGTATGTTCGCCAAGCAGGCACGTCTGTTCGGCTATCGCCTGAGCGACAAAGATCTCTCTGACACGCATCAACTGCAGCGCGTCCTCGACCAGACAGCAGGCGATCCGGAACAGCAGGCTCTGCCAACACTGCTTCTGCGCTCGCTCGCCCGCGCACGCTATGCGCCGGAATGCCTCGGTCATTACGGCTTGGCCGCCAAGTTCTATCTGCACTTTACCTCCCCGATTCGCCGTTATCCTGATCTCGTCGTACATCGGATGCTCACAAAAATGCTCGCTGGTGAGCAAAGCACCCGTGAGCTGACGGAATTCTGCGAAGATGCAGCGATTCAGTCTACGGTACGCGAACAGGCTGCCGCAGAGGCGGAACGCGACATCGAAAAGCTGTATATGGCAGATTACATGTCCCAGTTTATCGGCCATCCGTTTGACGGCTTTATCAGCGGCATCACCAGCTTTGGCGTTTACGTCCAGCTCGACAACATGGTAGAGGGCATGGTACGTCTGGACACGATGCACAACGACTGGTTTGAATATGATCCGGACAAAATGACACTGTTCGGCAAACATACCGGTCAGAATTACCATCTCGGTATGCGCGTCAATGTAACCCTCGTCAATGCCTCCGGTACAACCGGCATGATTGACTTTATCTTCACACCGGACGAAGATTCCGTCGGATAAGTTTTCAACAAAGCAAAAGAACGGCAGGTAAAAACCTGTCGTTCTTTTTGTATTTCTATCAATCGCTGTTTTTCGTTGGATCAATATCGTCATAGATATAACTATGCAGATGGGAAGCGAGCACACTGTCACGAAACCGGATCACAGACGCGCCGCTGCTCGTCGTGCCGTACTGCCATTCGCCGTCCAGCGGCAGACGAATATGGCTCATCTTCGGCATACCGTGCACAATGGTCGTGAGGCCCATATACACAAAGTCCATCTTACTCATAGACGATGTGACATTCGGCATCAAGCCGTTCAGGAATTTCAGCATCGTAATCGGATTGCTCGTCGCCTTAGAGAATACCTGATTGAGCACGACAGATTGCCGTTCTGCTCGTTTCCAGTCTCCGCCCGTATTTCCCTTTCGGATGCGTCCATAGGTCATCGCCTGAATGCCATTGAGCGTCTGCTCACCAGAGCCTTCTATGCGCTGTGTCGGAATATTCAGCGTCTTCCAGCAATACTCATCAATGTATTTATTGGTCTCTTTGACTTCATCCTCAGTCAGTGTGACGGTTACGCCGCCGACCGAATCAATAATCGATGCCATCTCTGCGAAATCCACGACCATATATTCCTTGACGTTCATGTCAAAATCTTCGTTGATGGTTTGCAGCATCAACTGCGGACCGCCGTAGCCATACGCATGGCACAGTTTGGTCTGTCCGTGCCCCGGCACATCCACCAAGCTGTCACGCATCAGCGAGGTCAATTTGATGGACTTGCGCTTGGGATCGACACTCATCAGCATAATTGCATCGGCACGGGTGCCGCTCGATGCTTCATTTGCACGCGTGTCTACGCCGAACAACGCAACGGTCATAATGCCTTCTTCCGTATTGGCTGCCAAGCTGCTCTCATTGGTATCATCATATGTATACAGCGTCAGCAGATGGCAAATATCTGCAATCACCAACGCGATAATCAGCACCAAGACCAGCAGAATCTTTTTCACTATAGAACCGCGTTTTTTCCGCTTTTTTCTGCGCGGCGGCTGCGCGCGCTGCTGTCTGCGCGGACGCGCTTCCACTTCTCGCTCCTCCCAGTTAGAAGAACGGGGACGCTTGCGATACTGTCCGGACGTTCTGCGCGAAGGATCTCTGTTTTCTCTCTCCTCTTCCTCGTAGGTTCGCCCAGTTTTCGGGTTAATCGCACGACCCTTTTCATCTACCGGCTGACCATATTCATCATAATATTTATATTTTCTATTTTGACTCACTCATCTATCCTCCCAGACGGGGTTTTGCTCATAAAATCATGATACACGCATCAGACATCGGAATCAACCTTCTAGCCGTTAATTTAAGATAAATTTTAGAATTTATTCCGGTCACAGTGCATCCGGACCGCCGCGTTGCTATTGTAAATGCACAAAAAATAACGTATAATACTAGTATACTTTCCTGTAGAAAGCAGGAATCCAAGGAGGAATTATTATCATGGCAAATCCGGTACTCGTCGTTATGGCAGCCGGCATGGGTTCGCGCTACGGCGGTCTGAAACAGATTGATCCGGTTGGTCCAAACGGACAGATTATCATGCACTATTCTATTTACGATGCATGGAAGGCTGGTTTCCGCCGCGTCGTATTTATTATAAAAGAAGATCTGCTTGATGCCTTCCGTGAGCGCATCGGCAATGCTGCGGAAAAGCTCATGCAGGTAGATTATGTATTCCAGTCTCCGGACAAGCTGCCGGAAGGCTGCACGATGCCAGAGGGTCGCACCAAGCCGCTCGGCACCGGACACGCCGTATACTGTGTGCGCGGTGTCGTCAATGAGCCGTTCGCTGTGATCAACGCAGACGATTTCTATGGCGCAGAGGCATTCCAGTGCCTGTACGATTATCTGAAGGATGCACAGGACGATGACAAGTATCGGTACTGCATGGTCGGCTATCGCGTA
>NZ_JBNMHC010000260.1:0-3230 GCF_050872565.1 Butyricicoccus sp.
GACTGCACTGCTGCCGGACAGCACAATGCCATCAACCGGAATTGTCTCACCCGGACGCACAACAAAAATATCGCCCTTCTTGACCTGTTCAATGGAAACTTCGACTTCTTTGCCGTCTTTTACGATCACAGCGGTTTTCGGCGCGAGTTTCATCAGTCCCTTGAGCGCATCTGTCGTCTTGCCCTTAGACCGTGCCTCTAACATCTTTCCGACGGTAATCAGCGTCAAAATCATCGCCGCCGACTCAAAATAGAACTCATCCATATAGGTCATGACCGCGGCATCATCGCCGCGGACAACCGCATTAGTCATCATAAACAGCGCATATACACTCCACACAAAGGATGCCATCGAGCCGAGTGCCACCAGCGTGTCCATATTCGGTGCGCGGTGAATAAGTCCTTTAAAGCCGCTGATAAAGAATTTCTGGTTAATAACCATAATAATACCGGCTAACAGCAGCTGCACAAGACCCATGGCAACATGGTTGCCCTCAAACCATTTGGGCAGCGGCCATCCCCACATCATGTGTCCCATGGAAAAATACATGAGCACGAGCAGGAAGCCAATAGATGCAATCAATCGGCGTTTTAATACCGGCGTGTCATGATCCGCCAGCGCATCTGCATCTGCCGCGGCAGAACGAGAAGCACTGCTGTTTGCTCCCTTGACCGATGCGCCATAGCCGGCGTCAGTCACAGCCTTGATAATATCCTGCGGCGATGCCGTGCCCTCTACGCCCATAGAGTTGGTCAGCAGGCTGACCGAACAGCTCGTCACGCCGGGAACTTGAGATACAGCCTTTTCCACGCGCGCGCTGCACGCAGCACAGCTCATACCGGTCACTGTATACTGTTCCATGTTATTTGCTCTCCTCAATGCTGGTGACCTTGTAATCCGTCCAAGCAAGTGCCTGTCGAATGGCATCATCGCTCACATCGCGGTCATACGATACAACAGCAATTCCCTTTTTCCAATCGGCATGTGCTACGACGCCGTCGATTTTATCCAGCTGCTTTTCTACATGCTTGCGGCAATTGTCGCACATCATGCCCTCAATATGCACGGTTTTCTCGCCGAGCTTTGCGCCTTCCAGTGTCTTATGTTCTTCCGGAACAGCATCTCCGCCACCGCCGCAGCAGCCGCCTTCGCCCTTCATGTGCTTCATGCCGGAACGGGCGGCAATCGCAACAATCACAACGAGAATCACAACAATAATTACGGTACCCATAAGATGTAAACCTCCTGTATTTATTTCATGAGCTTCTGCAAGGTTGCAACAAGCTCGTCAATCACTTCTTCATTCCCCTCCTGAATGTCTTTGACGACACAGGTACGAATATGATTGGACAGCAGTTCCCGATTGAACGCATTCATCGCCGCCGTAACCGCTGCCGACTGCACCAAAATGTCCGGACAATAGGCGTTTCGCTCTACCATGCCGCGAATGCCGCGAATCTGTCCTTCTATGCGATTGAGCCGATGAATCAAGCTCTTGTACTCTTCTTCCGAACGCTCTTTCGTCTTTTTGCCGCAGCAACAGGACTTGCATGACTTGTCTTCCATGTGTTTCACCTCACAGAGTTTATATACCCCCTAGGGGTACCTTGATTGTATACCCACTATGGGTATGTGTCAATACTTTCTCTAAATTTCGTCTGAACGGAGCTGTCTTGTCTCTTCGGAGCATAAAAAAAGAGCGCAGCACAAAGCTACGCTCTTAACATGTGATTTTTTCCGATTAAATATTCGGAATCAGATCCATTTCCTTTGCCACTTCGATATTGACAGCACCGACAGCAATCTGTGCAATCGCATCGACAAAGCGCTGAATGCTGCTGAGCATCAGAGAGAAGTAATCGCAAATATCCGTGATGATACGTTCCGGATCGTCCTTCATGTTTACCACGATATTATGGCGCATATATACCACGCCATCCTGCTCAAACAGGCCAAACTGGCCAATGGTGCAGAAATTGTTGATGGTAAACAGGGCACGCTTCAGCTCCGGCAGATTGCGGGAAACAGCATCTGTCTCGACTTGCAGCATCGTTGCGTGCATCTGGAACAAAGCGGTTTCCTCTCGCGCCATTTTTGCCGGCGGGAACCACATATCTACAATGACATCCTGCTTGACCTTGCCCAGACGACTCAGCTCAATGCGAGTCATCGGCGGCTGACCGTTTTCAGCCGGAAAGAACTCCGTCCGAAACCCATTCTGCTTGATGACATCCGCCATGCAAGAGATGATTTTTGTCTTCAAATCTTCCATATCTCTCTACCTCTTAGCCCTTTTTAATACCAATATCCAGGCGATAATGTGCCTTGTCAAACGAAATCTTCTTGACATCGGCATATGCCTTCTGAATTGCCTCATCCAGCGTCGGAGCCGTAGCGGTTACGCCGAGAACACGGCCGCCATTTGTCACAATCTCGCCATCCTTCTTAGCCGTACCAGCATGGAAAACGACAGATTCTGTCACATCAGCCAGACCGTGAATTTCTTTGCCCTTTTCATACGCAAGCGGATAGCCGCCGGAAGCCATAACCACGCAGCAAGCTGCATTGTCTGCCCACTGAATATCCATCTCATCCAGCTTGCCGTCAATGACAGCGTTCATAATATCAAACAGATCGCTGTCCAGACGCGACAGAACAGCCTGTGTCTCCGGATCGCCAAAACGAGCATTGTACTCGATGACCTTCGGTCCCTTCGGGGTGAGCATCAGACCGAAGTACAGCACGCCGCTGAACGGACGGCCTTCTGCTGCCATCGCGTCAACAGTCGGACGGAAAATCGTATCCATGCAGGTCTGTGCAATATCCTCGGTATAGAAGCGGGACGGAGAAAATGCGCCCATGCCGCCGGTATTCGGACCCTCATCATGGTCATAGGCACGCTTGTGATCCTGTGCAGACGGCATCGTAGACAGATGCTTGCCGTCAACAAATGCCAGAACCGAAACTTCCGGACCGGTCAGGAATTCTTCAATGACAACGCGAGCACCGGCACCGCCGAACTTGCCGTCATCAATGGCATCATGGACAGCAGCAATGGCTTCTTCTTCGGTCATGGCAACCGTAACACCCTTGCCCAGAGCCAAACCGTCTGCCTTGATGACAATCGGCGCACCATTTTCCTTGATATACGCAATCGCATCGTCACTGTTTTCAAAGACAGCATAGCCTGCGGTCGGAATATTGTACTTCTTCATCAAGTCCTTCGCAAA
>NZ_JBNMHC010000261.1:0-3210 GCF_050872565.1 Butyricicoccus sp.
ATGAGATGCGATGATTTTTATCTGTGAAAACGAATTTAACAGTTGAATCAATCGTCTCCGATTGCGCGGATCCAGCGCGATAGACGGCTCGTCCATCAAAATGACATCCGGTGTCATAGAGAGAATCGTTGCGATAGATACCAGCTTTTTTTCTCCGCCGGACATCTTATAAATCTGTTTATCTCGCAGATGCTGAATGCCAATCGCATCCAGCGCGTGATTCACTCGTGCGTCGATTTCTTCCTTAGACAATCCATAATTGCGCGGGGCAAAGGCAATATCTTCATAGGCAGTCGACATAAACAGCTGACTGTCGGAATCTTGAAACACATAGCCGATTTTTTCTCGGATGGACGGAAAATACTCCGGCTGCACGGAAAGATCATCAATAAAAATATTGCCCTGCGTTGGCAGATTTAAACCGACAAGCAGCTTGAGCAGGGTAGATTTTCCGACACCATTTGCACCGACCAATCCGATAGATTCTGATGCATGGGCAGAAAACGTAATATCTTGTAAAATATCTATTTGTTTTTCGTAGCGAAACAAGACATGTTCTACGGTAATTTGTGTTTCTTTCACGCGAAAATTCCTCCCATAAACTGGCCGACAAGTACAAAGATTGGAAAACAGCGAAAGCAAATCAACAGGATCAGCCAGAAAAGCAAATACAGCAGATCGCTTGCGCGCATGTGATGTTCTTGACCGAGATACGTAAATTCTCCCTGATAGCCGCGCAGGAGCATACTTTCATACACATCATTGGCGCGGTCAATACTGCGAAGCAGCAATTGTCCGGTCAAAGAACCCCATACTTTAAAATGCACACCTTTTTGCCGCGGTGCCCGCAAACTGTATGCCTGGGTCATGCGATTAACTTCTCCGAGCAAGACCGTTACATAACGATAGGTGAGAAGAATCTGTGTAACCAGTAATTTAGGAACATGCAGCAGTCTCAGTGCATAACAGATGTCTTCGATGGACGTCGTGGCGATGAGCAGGTAGGATGCAAGAACGCTGAACACGCCTTTCATAATCAGCGTGCACATGGACAAAAAACCCGCGCTGATAAGCATACCGCCAAGCTGCACGGTCGTATGATCTAACAGTGGATTAAATATGCCAACACAGCACACAAGCGGCAAGACAATGCGCAGGCGCTTGATGCAGGCACGAAACGAAAGATCCGCCAACTGAAAGAGAAACAGCGGATAGATAACCATACCGGCAATGCCGATTACATCATATTTAGAAAACGACACGACGAGGGCAATATATATGATTGTGATAAAAAATTTAATCAGTGGGTGAAGTCGATTCACCCACTGATTTTTCGATGCCAGAGAATCCATGGTATGGATCTCATAAATAGCAGATTCAATATGATTCATGATGATTTTTTCCGAGAGAAGAATTTAAACAGCCGGCATACAAGCACGCACAGCACAATGACAACGATGCCGCCGAATATGCCGGAAAAGGTCGTTCCAAAGACAGAATCTGAATTGCTGAATGCATAGTCCGGCAGAATAGAAGTTGCCTGCTGAATGGTATCTGCCATGCGGTAAATCCCGCCGGATGCAGAGAGTTCTGTTGCACCGGTCAGCTGTTCGATAGACCACTCCAATCCGTCCGGATGAGAGGAAGCAAACAAGGAAAGAATGCCACCGATTGCCGCAGCTGTAATAGCCAAAATCGCCAATGTTTTTTTGAAACTGAATACATTTTGTCTGGTATTGGCTTGTTCTCCTGCATATAACAGCTCCGGCCGTGCTTCATAAACGAACACCAAAACGGCAGCTGTGATGCAGCCCTCCACCAAACCAATTGCCAGATGAATTGGCTGCATTGTCGCCACAAAAGCAAGGAAGGGAAGTTCTGTAATACCAGAAGCCAGAGTCTCCAGCGAAACGCTGAAGGCACCGAGCTGCAACGTCAAAACACATCCCAAAATAGAAGAAATGATGATGCGTTTTTTCGTCATACTATGCTTCATCATTGGACGCCAAATGAGCAAAGCGCCGATGAAACAGCCGTAAAATGCCATATTCCAAACATTGCATCCGAGAGCCAGCAATCCGCCATCTGCGAATAACAAGCACTGAATCAACAATACGCCAATCATTGTCAAAAATCCGGCACATGGACCAAGAAGTGCGGACAGCAGCATACCGCCGCATAGATGACCACTGGAACCAGTACCAGGGATCGTGAAGTTAATCATCTGGGCCGCAAAAACAAAGGCTCCCATGATTCCCATGACTGGGATTTTTTTCGTGTCTGTGTCCATTCGTACCTTTTTGATCGAATATCCCGCGGCAGCGGCAGAGCATACGTACATCGTACCCGCGACAGCCGGAGAAATCAAGGCATCTGCCATGTGCATGAAAAAAGTCCTCCTTTTGCATTATTCTGCATATAAACTTTCATTTTTGTATTACTATATCATCTCATTTCGCGTCTCGCAAGCCCCCATGGGGGATCGAGAATGCTGGGAACTTGCATCAACGCTGTCATATATGCTATACTCAGGAAAAGAAATCATATATGGAGGGACAGCGCATGGATGCAAAAGAACATGACCGCCTGCACGCGGAAGGCATTCCGCACGATCACAGCGGTGCGCATGGACATACACATGCCAA
This sequence comes from Butyricicoccus sp., assembly GCF_050872565.1. GTDB lineage: Bacteria > Bacillota > Clostridia > Oscillospirales > Butyricicoccaceae > Butyricicoccus_A. Next base: position 2,646 of record NZ_JBNMHC010000261.1, read on the forward strand.
TACAAAGGCCGTATTAAACCGCCTTTCTCGTGCCATTGGACATTTACAGTCTGTCAAACAGATGGTGGAGGATGGCAGAGACTGCTCGGAAGTCTTAATTCAGCTTGCAGCTGTTCGCGCTGCGCTCAATAGTACCGGAAAAGTGATATTGAAAGATCATATTGAGCACTGCATTGTCGATGCCGTAGAACAGGGAGATCAAAAGGCGATCCAAGACTTAGAACGAGCGATTGACCAGTTTGTGAAGTAGGATGCTCTAAAAGAAGTATATAATTACTTCTTTTGTTCGATTGACAAGCAGCAATTATTTTTTTATACTCATATTTGAAAATACCCCCACCGGGGGATTACAGATAGGAAGACAATGGCGTCATGAATGATATGGCGACGTTGTCTTTTTTACTTTTGGAAATATTTGTATTTTCCCCGACAGATGGACTAGAGAGGAGCACTACTATGCGTCTGAATCCAAAGGAACAGGAAAAGCTCATGCTGCACATGGCAGGAAATCTTGCCAAAGAGCGCAAAGAGCGTGGATTGAAGCTGAATTATGTAGAGGCATTGG
>NZ_JBNMHC010000262.1:0-3210 GCF_050872565.1 Butyricicoccus sp.
AGCAACTGTGTTCCAGAGCGCGTCGGGTCAGGCAGCGGCAGCGTTGCAGGCGGCAATCAATTTGGCATCCAAACAAGAAGTCAATGCGGGTATCTCGTATGAATTAGATGGTCACACGATTTGGATTCCGTTTGAAAAAGTCACAGCAGACAATATCAGTGAATACTACTAAGATGAAATCATGAGAAAAAGCTCTCGCTTCGGCGGGAGCTTTTTAACGATGCTGGCTTTTGGTGTATAACATGTCCATACCGACCATGACGAGAAAAATCACACTGGCAAAAAAGACAAGATAAAGTGCGTGGCTGCCGTGTGCCCATTGGGCGAGCAGCATGAGCGGCGAGCCGGGAGAGGGCAATTGCAGAAACATGTAGTTGGTGTGAAAACGGGTATTGAACCAATATATCGGCGGGACAACGGCGCATAAAAACAAAACCGGTTTCCAAATAGCGGACAGCCGCGGAACAATCTCGCCGGAAGCGATTTGGAGCGCAAGATAAAAGACGATGAGTCCATGCGCCAAAAAGCTGTGCAGAGAAACAAAGCTCCAAAATGGGTAGCGTGTCCAATCGGGAAAGAGCAGAGCACAGCAGGCACCGGGCAGACACAGCGTATAGAGCACTTGTCCGAGCCAATCGGGCTTCCAGATGCTGTGCAGGACACAAAGATAAACGGCAAGGCCACATAAATGCAGCGGCAGTTCATAAATAGATAATCCGCCGATTCGCCAGTATACAACATACCGGAGCATGTCAAATAAGAAAATGGTCAAACCCAGTACGTGGGAAAACGAGCTGCGTTTGGCATTCGGTTGCCTTTTGTACCAGCGCGCGCCGAAAACACAGCACACAAAAATACCGGCAAGTGCGCATAGATGCGGTGCGCTGTACAGGGAAAAGCCTGCGGAATCAGGCAGTTGAGTCTCATAGACAAAAAACATGGTGGATGTCTCCATAAAAAAATCCGTCCTGCATCATCGCAGAACGGATTTTTGCTTACTTTTGAAACGGCCAGATTTCCAATCCGAGCTTCTTGCGTGTGCGGCGATATACAAAGTATATCCAAAGCGTCGGAATATTAGTCACGACAAAAGAGAAAATTGCCGTGAGGATCATCGCCATGACACCATAGCCCTGTCCCTGCATGGTTTCTACCAGAGAGGGAATCGACTTGATGATAGAAAACAGAGATAAAACGAGAAATGCCGCAGGCATACCCAGACCGGCATATTTAGAAGGACGCTTGGCGAACATGCGCTCAAAATACCAAAGACCAAGCGCAATAACCGCTAAGATGATGATGCTGACAATCAGCGCGGACATAATAGTCAAAACGGAAGACCTCCTATTATTCCGAAAGCTCCAGCATCTTCAAGATAATGGAAGCGGACGTGTGAGCGGCTTCATCGATAAAGTTGTCATAAGAAGTATCCGCAGCGTCATCGGCAGCATCCGACATGGTGCGGATGACCAGATACGGCTTGCGGTACATATAGGCCGCGTGACCAATGGCAGCACCTTCCATTTCGACACAAGCCGGTGCGTAGCGCTCATTGATGGACTGCTTGACAGCGGCATCATTGACAAACACATCGCCGGAAACGATACGGCCGTGACGCCAGCGGCCTTCCATTTCCGGAAGAGCCTGACAAGCTCTCTCGCACAGAGAAGAGAGAGAGGAATCAGCGGGGAAGAATGCACGCTTCGGATAATACTTGAGCATGACTTCGTCCTGATCGTGGAAACCAACTTCACTGCTGATGACAACGTCGAGAATTTTCAGACCGTGTGCCATAGCACCGGCAATGCCGACATTGATGATGCAGTCTGCCTCGAACTGATTCATCACCGCAGCGGCGCAGACAGCAGCGTTTACTTTGCCGACACCACAGCAGACGAGAACGATTTGCTCGCGGCCGACAGTTCCTTCATAAAATACGGTTCCGAACATCGGTGTTTCGGAGGTGATGGTCATCTTATTGCGAATCAGAGCGACTTCTGCGTCCAATGCGCCGAGAATACCCCATTTCATAGTAATAATTTCCTTTCTGATTGAAAAATTCATGTATCTCTATTATAAAAAGCGGACTTGCATTCGTCAATGCAAATTCGTATAATGGGAGCAGGAAAACATTGCACAGAAAAGGAGCACACAATATATGAAGCGCATTGCAAGTTTTTGCATCAATCATGATACTCTGACCGAGGGCATGTACACCTCTCGCGTAGATGGAGATGTTGTCACCTATGATATTCGCATGGTAAAACCGAATCATGGCATTTATTTGGATCCACCGGCTGCACATACGTTTGAACACCTGTTTGCTACCTATGTAAGAAACACCAAGTACAGCGATGAAGTGGTCTATGTCGGTCCGATGGGATGCCGCACGGGATTTTATTTCCTTGTCCGTGAGACAATGGGACAGGAGACTGCCATTCAGCTGGTCAAAGAGACGATGCAGTTTGTCTGTGAGTTTGAGGGAATCATTCCGGGGTCTGCAAAAGAAGAATGCGGCAATTATCTGTCTCATGATCTGGAAGGTGCTAAGCGCATTGCAGAAAAGATGAGAGAAGTACTGAAGGACTGGACACCGGAACAGCTGACATACCCAGAATAAGTAGATGGAAATTTTTTGAGAAAATTTCAAAGAAACTGTTGACAACCGTCGAGAAAAATGATATTCTATTCAGGCACTCGACAAGAGCGCGAACGTCAAATGAATGAAAAGCAATGATCGGAAGAAAAAAGTGCTTGACAGGATGACGAAAACGTGCTAAACTAAACGGGTTGCAGCCGAGAAATCGGTTGAAACACATCGAAATACGTTTGAAAAAAGAAATGAAAAAAGTTCTTGACAAACCGCTGAATACGATGTATAATAAAAAAGCTGTTCGGTTGAACGGCGAAAAACATTGTACCTTGTAAATTAAACAACGTAACTTGAACGAATTACAAACCTGAAATTCTTTTGAAGTTTATACTCAGAAAGAGAACCGGGTGCTGTAAAACCGGTATAAAAATAACAGCAAGCCAGCATATAGCTGAATTTTTGATTATAACGAGCTTTGCTCGTAATAATACAATTTTTAGAGAGTTTGATCCTGGCTCAGGATGAACGCTGGCGGCGTGCCTAACACATGCAAGTCGAACGGAGCACTGAGACTTCGGTTTTTGTGCTTAGTGGCGGACGGGTGAGTAACGCGTGAG
>NZ_JBNMHC010000263.1:0-3209 GCF_050872565.1 Butyricicoccus sp.
GGATTAGAACGCGGCGTGCGGCCAATCGGCGACTGATCGATGTCAATCACCTTGTCCAAATGCTCGAGTCCGATCACCTCGTCAAACGCACCCGGCTTGCATTTGGCACGATTCAGCTCTGCTGCCAGTTTTTTATAGAGAATCTCATTTACAAACGAAGATTTGCCGCTGCCGGAAACGCCGGTCACGCAAGTAAACGTGCCAAGAGGAATATGAAACGTTTGATTCTGCAAATTATTGACGCGGCAGCCTGTAAAGGTTAATTGCTTTCCATTGCCTGTTCTTCTCTGTTCCGGAATCAAAATTCGACGTTTTCCGCTCAAATATTGTCCTGTGATAGATTGTTCGCATTGCATTAAGCCTTGCACATCTCCGGCATAAACAATCTTTCCGCCATTGGTTCCTGCTCCCGGTCCGACATCTACAATGTAATCTGCCGCCAGCATAGTATCCTCATCGTGCTCTACAACAAGCAACGTATTTCCCATATCGCGCAGGTTTTTGAGTGTCGCCAGCAGCTTGTCATTATCTCTTTGGTGCAGGCCGATAGACGGCTCATCCAGAATATACAATACGCCCATTAGCGCAGAACCGATCTGTGTTGCCAAGCGAATACGCTGGCTTTCGCCGCCGGACAGCGTTGCCGAAGGACGTGCCAGCGTCAAATATCCCAAGCCGACATTTTGCAAAAATCCCAATCGTGCGCAGGCTTCTTTGACAATGCGCTCGGCGATGCGGTTTTGCTGTTCGGTCAGCTGGAGATTTTGGAAAAATTCCAAGCCCTTGCTGACCGGCTTCTCGCAAAACTCCATGATATTTAACCCACCGACAGTGACTGCAAGCAGTTCTTTTTTTAATCTGCGTCCGCCGCATTCCGGGCACGGGGTTTCTCGCATGGACTCTTCAATCTCTGCCCGCGCCCATTCTGAAGTGGTCTCTTTATAGCGGCGTTCGAGATTGGTCACAATACCTTCAAACGGCTGTTCCATCTTCCCGCCGGAATAACGAGAAACACGCAGCGTCAGCTTTTCTTCTCCGGTACCGTATAAAAGTGCATGAACAGCCTCTTCCGACATCTTCTCCACCGGCGTATCCAGAGTAAATCCAAAGCGTTTGCCCAAGGCGTCATAGTACATGCGCGCAATCGAGCCAGTGTCACAGTTTGTCCATCCACTCGCCTGCACAGCTCCCTTTCGCAAGGAAAGCTTCGGGTTTGGAATGATACTGTCCGGGTCAATCTTCATCTGTACGCCTAGACCTGTGCACACCGGACACGCGCCGTATGGATTGTTAAATGAGAACATGCGCGGTGTCAGTTCTTCAATGGAAATGCCGCAATCGTCACAGGCATAATTCTGCGAAAAAGACAAAGTCTTATCTCCGATGATCTCCGCCATAACCAAGCCGCCGGTCTGTGCACAGGCGGTCTCTACTGAGTCTGTCAAGCGGCTGCGAATGCCGTCTTTGATAATAATTCGATCTACTACGATTTCAATGCTGTGTTTTTTGTTCTTTTCCAGCTTGATTTCTTCCGATAAATCATATAAATTTCCATCCACACGCACACGAACGTATCCGCTTTTACGCGCTTCAGTAAAAATTTTGACGTGTTCGCCCTTGCGCTGACGCACAACCGGTGCCAAAATTTGCAGTTTGGTACGCTCCGGCAGTGCCAACAGCTGATCGACAATCTGGTCAATCGTCTGCTGTTTGATTTCCTTTCCGCATTTCGGGCAGTGCGGCGTGCCGACACGCGCCCACATCAAGCGCAGATAATCATAAATTTCTGTGACAGTTCCCACCGTAGACCGCGGATTTTTACTCGTTGTTTTCTGGTCAATAGAAATGGCCGGAGACAAGCCTTCGATAAAATCCACATCCGGCTTGTCCATCTGTCCCAAAAACTGCCGCGCATAAGAAGACAACGACTCGACATATCTCCGCTGTCCTTCGGCATAAATCGTATCAAATGCCAGCGAGGATTTTCCGCTGCCGGACAATCCGGTTAAGACCACCAGTTTATCGCGCGGAATCCATACCTCAACGTTTTTTAAATTGTGCTCTCGGGCACCTTTTACATGTATATTCTCCTGCATGATGTTTCTCCCGCATCAATCTTGTGCTTCCAGCTCGCGAATCTGATCGCGCAAATCAGCGGCAAGTTCAAATTCCAACATGGTTGCTGCTTCCTTCATCTTTTTGCGCAAAATCGCGATTTGCTGGAGGCGCTGTGTTTTGTCTAATTTCTTTTTGCTGAGAACCGCACCGACTTCAGAAGCAGGTGCGGAAATCTCAATGATGTCGCGCACCTGCTTGACAATGGTCTTTGGCACAATGCCATGCTCTTCGTTGAATTGCTGCTGAATGGCGCGGCGGCGTTCGGTCTCCCGAATTGCCCGTTCCATAGACGGCGTGCGTGTATCGGCATACAGAATGACTTCGCCCTCTGCATTGCGCGCGGCGCGTCCCATCGTCTGTACGAGCGCAGTCTCTGAGCGCAGGAAGCCCTCTTTATCTGCATCGAGAATCGCTACCAACGATACTTCCGGCAAATCCAAGCCTTCACGCAGCAGGTTAATGCCTACAAGAACATCGAACACGCCCAAACGCAAATCTCGAATGATCTCCATGCGCTGTATGGTCTTGACATCATGGTGCAGATACCGCACCCGAATGCCCGCATTTTCCAAATAATCCGTCAAATCTTCCGCCATTTTGACCGTCAATGTCGTGACGAGAACGCGTTCCTTTCGCGCCGTTCTCGCGTTGATTTCTCCAATCAAATCATCAATCTGCCCCTCAATCGGCCGAACCGAAATGATTGGATCCAGCAGACCGGTTGGACGAATGAGCTGTTCGACAATCTGGCTGGAACGGCTTTTCTCAAACTCAGACGGCGTGGCACTGACATAAATCACCTGGTGAATGCGTTCTTGAAATTCTTCAAAGTTCAGCGGACGATTGTCCAGCGCAGACGGCAAACGGAAGCCATTGTCAATCAAACTCTTTTTTCGCGCCTGATCGCCCGCATACATCGCCCGCACCTGCGGAATCGTCACATGCGACTCGTCAATAATCATCAAGAAATCCTTCGGAAAATAATCCATCAACGTGTAGGGTGCAGAGCCAGGCTTGCGACCGGACAGCACACGCGAATAGTTCTCGATACCGCTGCAAAAGCCGATTTCTTCCATCATTTCCATGTCATA
>NZ_JBNMHC010000264.1:0-3198 GCF_050872565.1 Butyricicoccus sp.
CGGTATTTTGTCCGATTTTACTTTGCACACATCCGCCGCGGCAAAAGGCGGTGGAAAGGAGATATGCATGAAAGATCAATCCCTAATCCGTAATTTCTCCATCGTCGCGCACATCGACCACGGCAAGTCCACGCTGGCAGATCGCCTGCTGGAAAAATGCCATACTGTCACCCAGCGCGAAATGGAAAGCCAGCTGCTGGACAGTATGGATCTGGAGCGCGAGCGCGGCATCACCATCAAAGCCCGCGCTGTCCGTATGGACTACGAGGCCTCAGACGGCAAGACCTATCAGATGAACCTGATTGACACCCCGGGTCATGTCGATTTTAACTACGAGGTATCTCGCTCTCTGGCAGCCTGTGAAGGTGCTGTACTCGTTGTCGATGCCACGCAGGGCATCGAAGCGCAGACGCTCGCAAACACCTATCTCGCCATCGAGAACAATCTGGAGGTTCTGCCGGTCGTCAACAAAATTGACCTGCCGAGCGCAGATCCGCAGCGCGCCAAGCACGAAATTGAAGATGTCATTGGCATTCCGGCAGAGGATGCACCGGAAGTCTCTGCGAAAATGGGCACCAACATCGAAGAGGTGCTCGAACGCATTGTCACGGATATTCCGGCACCGGACGGCGATGCCAATGCTCCGCTGCAGGCACTGATTTTTGACAGCCAATATGATTCCTATCGCGGTGTCATCGTCTATATCCGCGTCATGCAGGGCACGATTCGTCCGGGCATGAAGGTCAAAATGATGGCAACCGGCGCAGAATTTCAGGTCGTGGAAACCGGCTACATGCGTCCGCTGACGCTGGAACCGGCTGCCGACGGTTTGGCTGCCGGTGAAGTTGGCTACTTCACCGCGTCCATCAAAAATGTCACGGACACCCGCGTCGGTGATACCGTCACCGGCGTAGAGCATCCGGCACCGGAAGCCCTGCCGGGCTACCGCAAGGTACAGCCGATGGTATTTTCCGGTATTTATCCAGCAGACGGCGCCAAGTATCCGGATCTGCGCGATGCACTGGAAAAATTGCAGCTCAACGACGCCTCTCTGACCTTTGAGCCGGAAAGCTCCGTGGCTCTGGGCTTCGGTTTCCGCTGCGGCTTCCTCGGTCTCTTGCACATGGAGATCATCCAGGAGCGTCTGGAACGCGAATATGATTTGGATCTCATCACAACCGCACCGAGCGTTATCTACAAAATCAAGCGCACGGACGGCGAAGAGGAATATATCGACAATCCGCTCAACTATCCTGACCCGACAACGCTGGACTATGCAGAAGAGCCGTATGTCAAGGCGAGCATCATGACGCCGAGCGAATATGTCGGCAACATCATGGAGCTGTGTCAGGAGCGGCGCGGCATCTACAAAGACATGGAGTACATTGACTCCGACCGCGTAGAGATGCACTACGAGCTGCCGCTCGGCGAAATTATCTATGATTTCTTCGATGCCCTCAAGTCGCGTACCCGCGGCTATGCTTCTCTGGACTACGAGCTGATCGGCTACCGCAAGTCTGAGCTGGTCAAGCTGGATCTGCTGCTCAACGGCGATCCGGTCGATGCGCTGTCGTTTATCGTCCACACGGACAAGGCGTATGCGCGGGCACGAAAGATTGTCGAAAAGCTCAAGGAGAATATCCCGCGCCAGATGTTTGAAATTCCGGTGCAGGCGGCAATCGGCAACAAGATTATCGCCCGCGAGACCATCAAGGCGATGCGCAAGGACGTTCTTGCCAAGTGCTACGGCGGCGATATTACCCGAAAGAAAAAGCTGCTCGAAAAGCAGAAGGAAGGCAAAAAGCGAATGCGTGCCCTCGGCTCGGTACAGGTTCCGCAGGAAGCCTTCATGGCTGTACTCAAGCTGGATGAAGAATAAGCTCGGTCTGTATCTTCACGTGCCGTTTTGCGCGGCAAAATGCAGTTATTGCGACTTTTATTCGCTGTCCGGCAAACTGGAACAGCGCGACGCCTACACAGAGCGGATGATGCAAGACATCCGGCAGCAATCTGCCGTCTGTCGAGATTTTTCCATCGACACGATTTATTTCGGCGGCGGCACGCCGAGCCTGCTCGGCGGACAGCGCATCGCGCAGATTTTGCAGGCGATTGCTGCCAATTACGATGTAGAACCCGATGCGGAAATCACCGTAGAGGCCAATCCCGACTCGATGACGGATGAGTTTCTCACGGTTTCCCGCGAAGCCGGTGTCAATCGGCTGTCGATGGGCATCCAGTCCGCCGATGATCGGGAGCTGCAAGCACTCGGACGCATTCACACATTCGCGCAGGCACGCGACGCCTTTTTCCGCGCGAGAACGGCAGGATTTGCCAATCTCAGCGTTGATCTCATGTACGCCCTGCCCAACCAGAGCATGGAGCAGCTCATTCGCTCTCTGGATGCGCTGCTGGAGTTACAGCCGGAGCATCTGTCATGCTACGGGCTGACGCTGGAAGAGCACACACCGCTCGGTAGACAGCATCCCATTCTGCCGGATGAGGACACGCAGGCGGACATGTATCTGGCGGTCTGTGACCGGATGCGCCGCGCTGGATTTGCGCACTATGAAATCTCGAATTTTGCCAAACCCGGCTTCGCCAGTCGGCACAACAGCCGCTACTGGAAACAAAGTCCGTATCTCGGCTTTGGCCCGGGCGCACACGGCGATTTTGCCGGAGAACGCTATGAAATTCCGCGCGATTTGTCCGCGTGGCTGCGCGGACAAGCCCAGCCGCAGCGCGAGGACGAGCGCGACATTGACCGCGCCGCAGAGTATATCATGCTGTCGCTCCGGACTTCTGCCGGTTTTGACGCAGATTTTTACACCAAACAGTTTTCGGCAGACCCCACGCCCGTTCAGCGGGTTCTCTCTTCTCTGCCCAAACAATATGTTCATCATACCGACTCTCGATGGTCTCTCACCGAGGACGGTTTTCTCCTTTCCAACGCCGTGATTGTCTCGGTGCTGGAGGAGATTTGATACAAAACACTTTCCCACCACCCCACATTTAGGAGGAAGACACATGCGTGCAATGTTAACTGTAGCTGGCAAGGATCGCACCGGCGTAATTGCCAAGATTTCCAACACTCTGTTTGAACACAACGTCAACATCGTGGACGTGCGCCAGAACATCATGGGCGGCGATCTGTTCGCCATGATTATGCTGGTTGAGCTGGAGGGCTGCGACATCAGCTTC
>NZ_JBNMHC010000265.1:0-3198 GCF_050872565.1 Butyricicoccus sp.
CGGTATTTTGTCCGATTTTACTTTGCACACATCCGCCGCGGCAAAAGGCGGTGGAAAGGAGATATGCATGAAAGATCAATCCCTAATCCGTAATTTCTCCATCGTCGCGCACATCGACCACGGCAAGTCCACGCTGGCAGACCGCCTGCTGGAAAAGTGCCATACTGTCACCCAGCGCGAAATGGAAAGCCAGCTGCTGGACAGTATGGATCTGGAGCGCGAGCGCGGCATCACCATCAAAGCCCGCGCCGTCCGCATGGACTACGAGGCTTCGGACGGCAAAACCTATCAGATGAACCTGATTGACACCCCGGGTCATGTCGATTTTAACTACGAGGTATCCCGTTCTCTGGCAGCCTGTGAAGGCGCGGTACTCGTTGTCGATGCCACGCAGGGCATCGAAGCGCAGACGCTCGCAAACACCTATCTCGCTATCGAGAATAATCTGGAGGTTCTGCCGGTCGTCAACAAGATCGACCTGCCGAGTGCAGACCCGCAGCGCGCCAAGCACGAAATTGAGGATGTCATCGGCATTCCGGCAGAGGATGCGCCGGAAGTCTCTGCGAAAATGGGCACCAACATCGAAGAGGTGCTCGAGCGCATTGTCACGGATATTCCGGCACCGGACGGCGATCCGGCCGCTCCGCTGCAAGCGCTGATCTTTGACAGCCAGTACGACTCCTATCGCGGTGTCATTGTCTATATCCGCGTCATGCAGGGCACAATTCGGCCGGGCATGAAGGTAAAAATGATGGCAACCGGCGCAGAATTTCAGGTCGTGGAGACCGGCTACATGCGTCCGCTGACGCTGGAACCGGCATCTGACGGCTTGGCTGCCGGTGAAGTCGGCTATTTTACCGCGTCGATCAAAAACGTCACGGACACCCGCGTGGGCGATACCGTGACCGGTGTAGAAAATCCGGCACCGGAAGCCCTGCCGGGCTACCGCAAGGTACAGCCGATGGTATTTTCGGGTATTTATCCGGCAGACGGCTCCAAATACCCGGATCTGCGCGATGCACTGGAAAAATTACAGCTCAACGACGCCTCGTTGACCTTTGAGCCGGAAAGTTCCGTTGCTCTGGGCTTTGGTTTCCGCTGCGGCTTCCTCGGACTGCTGCACATGGAAATCATTCAGGAGCGTCTGGAACGCGAATATGATTTGGATCTCATCACAACCGCGCCGAGCGTTATCTACAAAATCAAGCGCACGGACGGCGAAGAAGAATATATCGACAATCCGCTCAACTATCCGGACCCGACCACGCTGGAGTACGCAGAAGAGCCGTATGTCAAGGCGAGCATCATGACGCCGAGCGAATACGTCGGCAACATCATGGAGCTGTGTCAGGAGCGCCGCGGCATCTACAAGGACATGGAGTATATCGACTCCGACCGCGTAGAGATGCACTACGAGCTGCCGCTCGGCGAAATCATTTATGATTTCTTCGATGCCCTCAAGTCGCGCACCCGCGGCTATGCTTCTCTGGACTATGAGCTGATCGGCTACCGCAAGTCCGAGCTGGTCAAGCTAGATCTGCTGCTCAATGGCGATCCGGTCGATGCGCTGTCGTTTATCGTCCACACGGACAAGGCATATGCGCGCGCACGAAAGATTGTCGAAAAGCTCAAGGAAAATATTCCGCGCCAGATGTTTGAAATTCCGGTTCAGGCAGCCATCGGCAACAAGATTATCGCCCGCGAGACCATCAAGGCGATGCGCAAGGACGTGCTTGCCAAGTGCTACGGCGGCGATATTACCCGAAAGAAAAAGCTGCTCGAAAAGCAGAAGGAAGGCAAAAAGCGAATGCGTGCCCTCGGCTCGGTACAGGTTCCGCAGGAGGCCTTCATGGCTGTGCTCAAGCTGGATGAAGAATAAGCTCGGTATTTATATTCACGTGCCGTTTTGCGCGGCAAAGTGCAGCTACTGCGACTTTTATTCGCTGTCCGGCAGGCTGGAACAGCGCGACGCTTACACGAAGCGGCTTATCCATGACGTACAGCAGCAGGCAGCGGTGTGCCGGGATTTTTCTATCGACACGATATATTTCGGCGGCGGCACGCCGAGTCTGCTCGGCGGCACACGCATCGCGCAGATGTTGCAGGCTATTTATGCCAACTACGCCGTAGAACCCGACGCAGAAATCACCGTGGAAGCCAATCCCGACTCGATGACGGACGATTTTCTCACGGTTTCCCGCGAAGCCGGTGTCAATCGGCTGTCCATGGGCATTCAGTCCGCCGATGATCGGGAGCTGCAGGCGCTCGGGCGCATTCACACGTTTGCGCAGGCACGGGACGCCTTTTTCCGCGCGAGACACGCAGGATTTACCAATCTCAGCGTCGATCTCATGTATGCCCTGCCGGGGCAGCGCATGGAGCAGCTGTGCGCCTCACTGGATGCGCTGCTGGATTTACAGCCGGAGCACCTCTCGTGCTACGGACTGACGCTGGAAGAACACACGCCGCTCGGCAGGCTTCATCCGACTTTGCCGGATGAGGACACGCAGGCGGACATGTATCTGGCGGTCTGCGACCGGATGCGCCGCGCCGGTTTCGAGCACTACGAAATCTCGAATTTTGCCAAGCCCGGCTTTGCCAGTCGGCACAACAGCCGCTACTGGAAGCAAAGCCCCTATCTCGGCTTCGGCCCGGGCGCGCACGGCGATTTCGCCGGAGAACGATATGAAATTCCGCGCGATTTATCCGCGTGGCTGCGCGGGCAAGCGCAGCCGGAACGCGAGGACGAGCGCGACATCGACCGCGCCGCCGAGTACATCATGCTGTCGCTCCGGACTTCCGCCGGTTTTGACGCAGATGTTTACACCAAACAGTTTTCGGCAGACCCCACCCCTGTTCAGCGGGTGCTCTCTTCTCTGCCCAAGCAATATGTTCATCATACCGACTCTCGATGGTCTCTCACCGAGGACGGTTTTCTCATCTCCAACGCCGTCATTGTCTCGGTGCTGGAGGAGATTTGATACAAAACACTTTCCCATCACCCAAATTTTAGGAGGAAAACACATGCGTGCAATGTTAACTGTAGCTGGCAAGGACCGCACCGGCGTAATTGCCAAGATTTCCAACACTCTGTTTGAACACAACGTCAACATCGTGGACGTGCGCCAGAACATCATGGGCGGCGATCTGTTCGCCATGATTATGCTGGTTGAGCTGGAGGGCTGCGACATCAGCTTC
>NZ_JBNMHC010000266.1:0-3188 GCF_050872565.1 Butyricicoccus sp.
CCGAGCAGTGCCAGACAAATCAAGTACAGCACAATAAATGCTGCGCCGCCATTCTGTCCGCAGATATATGGAAACTTCCATACATTGCCCAGACCCACTGCGCAGCCGGCAGAAACCAGAATAAATCCCAGTCTCGTACCGAAATTTTCTCTTTTGTCCATTGTTGTTTTTCCCTTCTACCGCTGTCTGAAATCCTCTTTTCGACAGCGTTACTTAAAAAATCCGGATATTAGTATACCATATATTTGCTCAGATGCAAATGCAAATCTGTTGTAATGCTCTGGTTTTTTCGTCATTTTCCTGTGCTGTCCAAGCGATTGCTGTGCGTTTTTCCCGACTGTACAATAAACACTGTCCGTGTATCCCATTTTTGACAAAAAAGCTTGTATCTTTGACGGGATATACATCCCATCGTTCTTGTTCCATCTGCTGCACCCAATTGGCAGAAACCAACTGTTTTTCTTCATATGCGCCTTGATTGACAAGCAGCCATCCCAGCTTTGCCACGTCCTCTGCTCGCAGATATGCGCCAGTCGCACCAATGGTATGTTCCCGCGGGCATCGCGTCCATGCGGTGGGCTGACAGTGCAGAGGCTGTAATAGTCTATTCCGAATCATTTGGTCTGCCGGTGCTCCTGTGATGCGCTCAACCAGCAAGGACAGCAGGTAATGCGCACAATCGGTATATTTCCGATAGGTTCCCGGCTGAAATTTCGGCGGATGCTGTAAAATATACGCCAGATAATCCTCGGTGCCATACTCCCGCGTATCATCCCGATCTATATCGAAAATGCCATCATCTAAGCCCATCCGATGAGAAAGAGCCTGCCGAACGGTCACGGTATCCCAAATATTGGGGTAGTCTTTTGGGAGATACGGCTGCAAAAACGGCAGCAGCTTGTCATCCGGTGCCAATGCCCCTGCATCTGCCAACATTCCGACACAAACATTGAGAAAGACTTTCGTTATGGAGTAAACAGGCTGGCAGGCACTGGCGGGCTGGATTTGCCGGATCTGTAACCCCTGATCGGTATATACGGCAAGCTGATAGATATTCAATTGTTGTGCTTTGATTGCTTGTACGATTTTTTGTATCATAGCATATGCTCCTATTGCCAAAAGGGGCAGCCTTTCGGCTGCCCTCTATCATGTTTATGTATCCATCATGCATTCTCTGCCGCCTTTTCTGCCTTAGAGAGCAGCTGCGGCGCGAGAAGATTGGCCAAAAATAGTGCGCTGAGACCACATGCCAGCTTGGCAAAGATCATCGGAACAATCATATTCGAGTTGACACCGGCAACAAATCCCAAATGGTCGCCGAACATAAATGCCGCACAGGAAGCAAACGCCACATTCATGAGCTTGCCCTTTGGATTCATGTCCTTCATCATCTGAAATGTCGGAATATTATTAGCCAGTGTCGCCACAATGCCAGCCGATGCTGCTTCGTTCATGCCCAATTTGCTGCCGACTTTTGCCAGTGCGCCGCCAAAATGCCGCTTGATAAACTCAACCATCGGGAACGCACCGATCAGCACAAAGGCAATGTCACCGAGAATTTCCACGCTGTTTGCCAACGGAGAAACGCCATCTGCGCCCGCCTCTACCATCAAATGAAATAGCGGGAATCGAATGCCGGTCTCGTACTGAAAAACGGCAATCGCCACAAAAATAGCAATCAAGCCTGTGACAAACGCGCCAAATTTTGCAAATCCGTTCATCAACGCAATCGGTTTAAACCACAGTCCTGCCGCCAAGACAATTGCTACCAAAATAACCGGAAGCAGGCTGAAGAACATCGTTCCGAGATCCATCGAATATTCCGTCATCGCATTCATGACAATGCCGCCGACAAAGCAGCCAATCGGTGCCGTGATAACGCCAACCAGAATGCCGCACGCCAACAACGGACGATCCTTCTTTTGAATCAGCGTCAGTGCAACCGGAATATCAAACAACAAGATACATCCCATCGTACATCCGACGATGATACCCGCAAACTGTCCCATAACGATGTCATTTCCCGCCAGTTCTACGGCAAGCGGATAACCGCCGGAATCCGCCAGCAGCAGCGTTGTGGCAAAAATAGACGGTGAAGAGCCGAGCAGCTCATAGATCGGGCCGACAATCGGACGCAATACCATGCTAAGCACCGGTGCCGCTGCGATAACACCAACCATGGCAATCGCAAGCGGTCCCATCGCCTGAAATCCTTCATCAAATGCCGCGCCATAGCCACGCTTATTTCCCATAGCCTTGTCAACCGCACCGAGAATCATAAAGATCATCATAATGGTGACAATCACAGAATTGATGGAAAGATTGGACAGATACGCGCCAATACTTTCCTTACATTGTGTCAGATTGGTTATTTCAGCCAGCAATTCTGAGAACACACAAATCCCTTCTTCCCTTGTGATTTCATCTATCATTATAAAAGGGAAGAAAATATGTATATCCACCGTTTGTCTGGTATTTTGCGCAAAATTTCTGAAAAATACTAATTACGCGATGGTATTGCGCAGCGTGCCAATTCCTCCGATGCTTACCTCTACCGTATCGCCATGTGTCAGCCACTTTTTCTGTTCATCCGGCATACCGAGAATGACTCCTTCCGGCGTGCCGGAGTAAATCATATCGCCCGGTTTGAGCGTCATATACTGGGACAGATAGCTGACAATTTCCGCACAGGAAAAAATCATCTGTTCCGTGTTGGAGTCCTGACGCAGCTCACCATTGACACGGCAGCGAATCGGCAGATGATCCGCGTCAAGCTCTTCTGCGGATACCAAAAACGGACCCGCCGGAGCAAAATCATCACACGCCTTGCCGAGCAGCCACTGACCAGTCTTAAACTGTAAATCACGTGCACTGAAATCGTTGCCCGCGGTATAGCCAAAGATACATTCTTTCGCCTGCTCTACCGTGACTTCATGCGCTTCACGTCCCATGACGATAACGAGTTCTGCCTCATAATCAAACTGTTCGCCGTACTTTGGCAGGTGAATCGGATGCTCATGTCCCACCAGCGAGGATGGATACTTCGGAAATACCGGCGGAAATTCTCGATCTCGCGCAAATCCAATTTCGTCCATATGTGCCTTGTAGTTCAAGCCGATGCAGATAATCTTTTCCGGGTCAGAAACCGCCGGAGCAAACGAAACAGTACCGGCAATTGCAACCGGCTC
>NZ_JBNMHC010000267.1:0-3186 GCF_050872565.1 Butyricicoccus sp.
CCATGTAGCAAAGATTGTCAAGGCACAGGTTATGGTTGGTGTTGGTGACAATCAGTGGGATCCGAAGGGCAACGTTACCCGTGAGCAGGTTGCTGTTATTGCGTGCAAGCTGAACGACGTAGCAGTTGATACCAAGGCAGATCCGGCAAAGGCTCGCGCACAGCTGACCAAGCTGAGCTACACCGATGCAGATAAGGTTTCCGACTGGGCAGCATCGTACATTCTGACCGCCGTACAGAACGGTTATATGGCTGGTTATCCGGATCACACCCTGCGCTCCGGCAATGATATCACTCGTGCAGAAGCAATTGTGATGCTGGACAATGCAGGCGTTGCCGATCAGCTGACTTACGTACAGATGAACATCCCGTATGCGGATTTCTATGCAGCAGAGCTCAACAATGAGAATGCTGTAGACGCAGTAACCTCTGCAACCAACACCAAGTCCATCAAGAATGGCGACGGCGAACTGGTTGGCGGTACCTACAATGACTACGATGCAGACGCTTGGGCTGCTGGCACCCAGAAGGAAGTACACATCAAGGGCGTTAGCTATCCGGTAGCGATCAAGACCAGCGATCTGAAGAAGCTGGAAGAGAAGCAGAACAAGCAGGATGACTATTACTTCACCGTTTTGGATTCCGCTCCGGCTGCTTACAAGACCGCAACCGTAAAGAACGGCAAGATTTCCTTCGGTAAGGTAGAAGGCAAGACCACCAAGCTGGATGCAAAGACTTCTCTTTCCACTTCCACTGCTTGGGGCGACTATCTGCTGGATGTAGACACCGATGCCTTTGGCAGCTCCAACGTATATGGTGTTGTTGTAACCGCAGAAAAGGACGGTAAGACTACCGACTACGGTATGCGTCAGGAAGAAAACATCTGGAGAAAGACCGAAATTGCTTGGTCCTCCGGTGTCAAGAAGACCGAGCCGCACGGCAATACCCTGAACTATAAGAACTATGTTGGTCTGATGGGCAGCACCATCAAGAGTGTTACCTATTACACCGCTGATGGCGTGTACACCATTGACGCAGACCATTATGTACCGGTGAAGTTCACAACCGATAATTTCAAGGCAGAGAATGCGCTGGCAGACAGCGGTTCTACTTCCGTAGAACTGAAGGACTTCCCGTCTGATTACCAGGCTGAGTACAAGGTAACCGATGCAAAGGGCAATGAACTGGAAGGTGCTTCTGTCAAGGATGGCAAGATCACTTGGAAGGGCACACCGGCAACCGGTAAGTACACGCTGACTGTTTCGGATAAGACCGGCAAGTACGCATCCTTCTCCACAACCTTTGAGCTCCAGACCGATGCTGTTGTCGCAACCTATGATGCAGAAAATGGCAAGCTGGTAAAGGCAAAGGATGCAACGGATGAGCAGTTTGCAAACTATCTGTCCAATATCTCCAGCGTAACTGTTGGCGATACCACATACAATGCATCCGGCCGCGGTGCTGTCAAGATCATCAAGGAAGATGGTTCCATTGATTTCTCCGCAACAACAGGAAGAGAAAAGACACCGATCTTTGAGGCTGGCAAGGAATACAATCTGGTTGTAGCTGCTACCGGTTACAAGAAGAACGTTTCTTTCCAGGCATCTGCACCGGAAGCAAAGATTTATGTCAAGATGAACATCCCGTATGCTGATTTCTATGCAGCAGAAATCAACAATGAGGATGCTGTAGACGTTGTAACCTCTGCAACCAATACCAAGTCCATCAAGAATGGCGATGGCGAGCTGGTTGGTGGTACGTACAATGACTACGATGCAGAAGCATGGAAGGCTGGCACCCAGAAGGAAGTACACATCAAGGGCGTTAGCTATCCGGTAGCCATCACTCCGTCAGATCTGGCAAAGCTGACCAAGACCGAGGACACCAAGGCAGATTATTACTACACTGAGCTGGATTCCACTCCGGCTGCATATAAGACGGCAACCGTCAAGGACGGCAAGATTTCCTTTGGCGAGGCAGAAGGCCAGACCACCAAGCTGGAAGCACAGACCGAACTGTCCACTTCTACCGCTTGGGGCGACTATCTGCTGGATGTAGACACCGATGCCTTTGGCAGCTCTAATGTATACGGCGTTGTGCTTACCGCTGAGAAGGACGGCAAGACTACCGAGTACGGTATGCGTCAGGAAGAAAACATCTGGAGAAAGACCGAAATCGCTTGGTCCTCCGGTATCAAGAAGAAGGAGCCGCACGGAAACACGCTCAACTATGAGCACTATGTTGGTCTGATGGGCAGCACCATTAAGAACGTCACCTATTACACCGCTGATGGCGTATACACCATTGATACCGACCACTATGTACCGGTGAAGTTCACAACCGACAATTTCAAGGTAGAGAATGCGCTGGCAGACAGCGGTTCCACAGCAATCGAGCTGAAGGACTTCCCGTCTGATTATCAGGCTGAGTACAAGGTAACCGATGCAAAGGGCAATGCAGTAGAAGGTGTTGCTGTCAAGGATGGCAAGCTGACTTGGACTGGCACACCGGCTGCTGGCAAGTATACCGTGGCTGTTTCCGATAAGGCTGGCAAGTACGCAAGCTTCTCGACCACGTTTGAGATGCAGACCAACGCAATGCCGGCTGCATATCAGGCAACCAATCTGCGTATTGTTGGTGCTGACGGCGCAAGCGCAGAGGATCTGAGCAACTTCCTGTCCAATGTTTCCTCTGTTACCGTAAACGATAAGAGCTATGCTGCATCCGGCCGCGGTTCTGTGGCAGTCATCAACAGCAAGGGCTTTATCGACCTGAGCACGTCTCCGTTTGCTGGTATGAAGGCAGGCGACACCTATACGATTTCTGTCAAGGCTACCGGCTATGCAAAGACACTCGACTTTGAGCTGAAGGTTCCGGAGAAGATTTACGCATATGCATCCCTGTCCTACAATGAGTACTGGGCAAATGAAGGCGTATACGCAGCTGGCGATACTTCCAGCAGCGACGAAGCAGACTCCCGCGGCGAGATGGATAAGGGTGCATACGATGCTGTCACCCGTGCAACCACCAACCATGGCCTGCATCGCGGCAGCTTCCAGCAGACCGCCGTCATTACCGCAGAGACCACCGATGGCAAGACGGTAACCTACGGCGTAGATCATTGGGCTGAAGACGGTTCCAAGTTCTATGAGAAGAACGGCACCGCTCACGCATACAGCAAGGGCAC
>NZ_JBNMHC010000268.1:0-3184 GCF_050872565.1 Butyricicoccus sp.
CAATCAGTTCTTGACGGAAAGAAATAAAGATAATATAATAAATTGAACGAAACAGGGGAGCTTGTGTAAACCGGCTGAGAGTAGGCAACCGCCTTGACCCTTGACCTGATTTGGGTAATGCCAACGTAGGAAGAGATTTTTTGACTTGCGCATCGGATTACCGAGTGCGCTTTTTCTTTTGCAAAAATCTTGCAGGGTTTCGTTTTTGAAGCGGTTGATTGGGGGCACCACCTTCCGCCGCTATACAAAATCAATGACTGTGAAAGGAGACAAGTTCACAATGAAAACAGCATTGACGATCGCAGGAAGTGATTCCTGCGGAGGCGCCGGAATTCAGGCAGACATCAAGACAATGACGGCAAATGGCGTATACGCCATGAGTGCAATCACTGCCCTGACTGCGCAGAATACTACCGGCGTAACAGGTATTATGGAGGTGACTCCGGAGTTTTTGCGAGAGCAGCTGACCGATGTCATTGAGGACATCGCGCCGGACGCCGTAAAAATTGGTATGGTTTCTTCCAGCGGACTGATTCAGGTCATCGCAGATACTATTGAGAAGTATCAGCTCAAGAATGTCGTCGTCGATCCGGTAATGGTTGCAACAAGCGGCGCAAAGCTCATCAGCGATGAGGCGATTGACACGCTTAAAACCCAACTGATTCCGAAAGCAACGGTGATTACGCCAAACATTCCGGAGACCGAGGTTCTTTTCGGCAAGAAAATTACCAGTGCAGATGAGATGGTTGAAGCGGCAAAATGGATCAGCGAGACCTATCACTGCGCGGTTCTGTGCAAGGGCGGACATAATCTGAACGACGCGAACGATTTACTGTATCGGGATGGCGGGTATCAGTGGTTTAAGGGAAAACGCATTGACAACCCCAATACCCATGGTACCGGCTGCACACTGTCCAGTGCCATTGCCTCCAATCTTGCCAAGGGCATGAATCTGGACGAAGCTGTGGACTGCGCCAAGCGATATATTTCCGGCGCACTGGCAGCCATGCTGGATCTGGGAAAGGGCAGCGGTCCGATGAATCATGCCTTTGCGATTGAAGGCAAATATTAAGTCGTTTCAGGGAGTAAGAAAAAAGAATTATGAATATGAAGTGGAAATTAAAAGACATTCTGATGGTCGCCATCGTAGGCGTGCTGTTTTCGTTCCTGTTTCTGGGCGCGAATTATATTGGAACAGCACTGATTGCCGTTCTGACGCCGTTCGGCCTGAATATGTTGGCATATCAGATTATCTATGGTGTATGGTTTATGGCGGCAACTTTTGCAACCTATGTGATTCAAAAGCGCGGCGTTGGTTTGGTTGCAGAAATGCTCGCTGCTATCATTGAGATGATGATGGGCGGTATGTTTGGTGTATCTACGCTGGTCAGCGGTTTCTTTCAGGGCTTGGGCTGCGAATTGGGCTTTGCGGCATTTCGCTACAAGAGATTTGATTGGTCTTCGATGATTCTCAGCTCGATTATTTGCGCGGTTCTGACATTCTTTATTCCGGAATATTTCTTCTATGGCTACAGTGAATATCCGGTATCGATTCTGGCGGTCATGCTGGTTCTGCGTGTTATCAGCTCGATTATCTTTACTGGCATTGTGTCCAAGCTGATTGGCGATGGCCTGGCAAAGGCTGGCGTTCTGCGCGGCTATGCGCTGGGCATGAAGCAGGATCTTCCGGAGGAAGTGGAATAATCCATGGAACAGGCTGCGATTGTATGCGAAAACCTGACGTTTCGCTATTTCGAGAAATCTAAACCGGTGATTGACAAGGCATCGCTGACGATTCCGGCGGGAGAGATTACCGTTTTGATGGGGAGCAGCGGCTGCGGAAAAAGTACGCTGGCAGCGATTTTGTGCGGCTTGCTGCCGGAAAACGGCGGTTTCTTGACCGAGGGTTCGATTACATTGTTTGGCACACCGCTCAAACAGCTGCGTCCGAGTGACCGCGCAAAAAAGATTTCTATGATGTTCCAGAATCCGGATTTGCAGTTTTGCATGGCGACGCTGCGCGAGGAACTGTATTTCTGTATGGAAAATATCAGCGTGCCAGTAGAACAAATGCAGGAGCGAGCAGAGCAGTCTGCCCGCGTGATGGGCACGGCGCACTTGCTGGACAGAAAGCTGTTCAGTCTGTCCGGCGGTGAAAAACAACGGGCGGTTTTGACCTGTATTCATCTGCTGGATGCCTCGTGTATTTTGCTGGATGAGCCGTTTGCCAACTTGGATCCGGACGCTGTACAGGAAATGATGGTCTTGCTGCGCCGGATGTGTCGAGAGCAGGGAAAAACAATCGTGGCGATTGACCACATGGCAGACCACTGGATTGGCACAGCGGATCGATTCCTGCTGCTCGGTGAAGGCGGACAGGTACTGTGCGAGACCAAAACGGCAGAACAGCTGGAGCAGGCGCGCCCGCTGTTTCGGGAACAGGGTGTTGCCTATCCGGGCATCTGGCAGGAGACGCGCAAACTGCCGTGTGTAGAGAAGCAGTCAGAGGATGGGCTGCGCTTGAGTCATGTGACGATGCCGAAAATTCCGCAAAAGCCGAAAAAACGCCGTCGGATGCGAGAAAATATTGCTGAACCAGACAGCTTGCTGTTTCAGGGAGAAGCAATATTTCCGGATGGCTGCATTACCGCTATTTTGGGACCGAGCGGCTGCGGAAAAACATCCTTGATGATGACTCTGCTCAAACAGCGCGATTATCTGGGAGATATTGCGATTGTAGAAAACGGATACGTGCGAGAGCTTCGCTCGATTGACCAGAAGGGCTGCTTTGATGAGGTGGGCATTGCCTTTCAGAATCCATCCAATCAGTTTATCACACAGAACGTGACGGAAGAAGTGACGGATGGACTGAGCCGCAGATATGCGAAAGAATCCCCGGAACAGATCAAACAGCGGGCATTGGATATGCTGGATACCTGCGGTCTGCGCAAGTATCAAAAATTCTCGCCATATATGCTCAGTCAGGGACAGCAGCGCCGATTGGCTGTGCTGTCTGTTCTGGCAGGCGGTCAAAAGCTGCTCTTGCTGGATGAGCCGACATATGGACAGGATTATCGCTCGGCACGGGCACTGATGGATCAGGTTTGTGCGCGTGTCAAAGAAGACGGTCTGACGGTGATTATGACGACGCATGACCGCGGTTTGGCGCAGGCCTATGCGGACG
>NZ_JBNMHC010000269.1:0-3179 GCF_050872565.1 Butyricicoccus sp.
GGCGAAGCCCTGCGCGATGTGCAGGAAAATCTCGACGCCAAAAACTACTACGCCTACAACCCCTCATTTGATACCGGCTGTGCCAAGCGGTCAAAGAGCAACTGAACGCACAAAAAACGAGCTGTCTCTGCGTGAGACAGCTCGCTTCGATCATCAGTTAGTCAATTTTTCCAAGGCCGCAATGTCCAATTGATACAATTTTTCTCTGCCTCTCGTATGTGTCAGCAGATACTGATGTTCATCAAGCGCATTCAGCCGTTTCTTTACCGTTGCATACGACAGATGCATTCCTGTCCGCAGCTCTTTTTCAGAAATGCCATTGTCCGAAAACAACGCAGCTTGCAGCAGAATATAGGTCAGGTTTTGATATTTTTCATCGCTTAACAGCGAATCACGCTGCATTCGTTCACGATACTCTTGCAAATCAATTGTTCGTTTCTCCAATGCATACTCCAATTGATGCATGGCTTGCGCGATAATGTCCAGAAATGCAAGGACAAATGGTGTTATATCGCCTCGATTGCGTCTATCGTTGCAGAGCTTAAAAGAATCATAATAGGTCCGAATGTTCTCTTTGATGGTATAGGACAACCGATAGCTGACGAGCGGATCCAGCGTCCGCGAGAGCAAATAACTGCTGATAAATCGCGACAATCGTCCATTTCCATCGTAAAACGGATGAATATAGCCGAACAGATAGTGAAACACGCTGATACGAATTAAGATCTCTACGGAATCATCATTGAGAAACCGGAGAGCTTGTTCCATTGCCTCTATAATCTTCGATTCCGGCTGTACACCGCGATGAATTTCTTTTTGAGATGGACTCATGACAGAGACAGCTTCTTTCCGAAAATACTGTCCATCCGGACAATCTGCCGGATTGTCCTGTATAATGTCCGGAAGCACCAGTTCATTATATAAGTCTCGCAGCTCTTGGCAGTTGGTCAGCGGAATATCCTCTGCCTTTCGCAAACGCAAATATTGTCTGACCAATCCATCAAATCGTTTTTTCTGCTTGACTTCTTTGCTTTCCAACTTCTCCAATACTTCGTGAATTTCTCTGCGCGTGCTGTTTACGCCTTCAATATCATTTGTGAGCACAATTTCATCTACCAAACAGCGTCTGGAGAACTGTTCCAACGCAATTCCCGGCAGCCCGCTCCGCAAATGCGCAACGCGTTTATCTATACGCAGAATCTCCGTGATAAGCGTCCACAACTGCGTATTGGGTACGAGAAATGCCGGATTTTCATTGACAGTAAAATCCAGCCGAATCACATCCACGTCGTGATACCGTGCAGCATAAACCGTTTCATATGTTTCTCTTGATTTATAGTATAACTTTCCCAATGGTTCATACCGCATTTGCTCTCACCTCTTTGTATTCTAATATATCCCGTATATCTATTAAAAATATACTATTGTTGATAGATAAAGTCAAACGTTCTCTCTTGCGCACACAAAAAACGAGCTGTCTCTACATGAGACAGCTCGCTTCCGTTGATTCGTCTATAAACAATTACTTGTGGTCAAATGCATCACGAACAGACATTGCGTACTGTGCATGAGTTACGCCCTTAACATAGGAACGTGCGATCTTCTGGAAGAAATTCATACTTGTTACCTCTTATTCTATGATAAATAATTTTTTACTTTTTATCCATGTAATGACCGAAGGTCTGCGTAACAGATGCTGCATACTGCGCATGGGTTACACCTCTTACATAAGAGCGAGCCAGCTTCTGGAAGAAGTTCAGCTGCTTTCTTTCTTTTTTCATTACCGGAATGCTGCCGGCGTTCATTTGCTTTGTCATTTTGCATTCCCCTCTTTCTGCGACTATCATACTGCAAAAGGCTGGGTTTTGTCTATTTCTATTTTATATAACTTTGCATGATTTTTTCAATCAATTCTTGTATACATTCGTATCAGGGCGTACAAAAACAAAGGCGTCAGATTATGCAGGCTGCGCAGAGGTTTTGCGCTCATTTTGCCGTTTTTCTGAAATGTTTTGCCGTATCTCAGGTATTTTTTCTTCTGTTCCATAGTTTTATACAAGAATAAACAGATATACAGAAAAGGCAGATGTACAACTTGTACATCCGCCAAATTTCCCGTTATATTTCGTTTAATCGCGGTATCCGTTCGGATTATTCTTCTGCCAATTCCAAGAATCGCGGCACATCTCCAAAATACCGTTCTTTGCCTTCCAGCCCAGCTCTCGCTCTGCCTTTGCCGGATCTGAATAACAGGTAGCAATGTCGCCTGCGCGGCGCGGCTTGATCGAATAGGGGATTTTCAGGTTGTTTGCCTGCTCAAAGGCATGTACGACATCCAGTACCGAATAGCCCTGACCGGTACCCAGATTATAAATAGCCATACCGCACTTCTTTTCAATCGCAGCCAGTGCCTTGACATGTCCGTCTGCCAAATCGACAACATGAATATAATCGCGCACGCCGGTTCCATCCGGAGTATCATAATCATTGCCAAAGACACCCAACTCCGGACGCTTGCCCACAGCAACCTGCGTGATATACGGCATCAGATTGTTCGGAATACCATTCGGATCCTCACCAATCTTGCCGGACGGATGCGCACCAATCGGATTGAAGTAGCGCAGCAGAACCACATTCCATTCCGGATCTGCCTTCTGCATATCCATCATAATCTGTTCAATCATGCTCTTGGTCTGACCATACGGATTGGTGCACTGACCTTTCGGGCACTCCTCGGTAATCGGAATGACTGCCGGATTGCCATAAACCGTCGCGGAAGACGAGAAAATGATATTCTTGCAGCCATGCTTGCGCATCACATCCAGCAGGACAAGTGTGCCAGAAATATTATTCTCATAATACTCCAGCGGCTTTTCTACCGATTCACCAACTGCCTTGAGTCCGGCAAAATGAATGCAGCAATCAAAAGCATATTGTTCCATGACCCTGGTCAGGCCCTCACGATCCCGAATATCTACCTGATAAAACGGAACCGGCTTGCCGGTAATCTCGGTCACACGCTGTAAAGATTTCTCCGAAGCATTGCTCAGATTATCTACCACTACGACGTCATGACCTGCCTGCTGCAGTTCAATGACGGTATGACTGCCAATATATCCGGCACCGCCGGTAATCAAAATTTGCATTGTACGTTCTCCTTTTTGAAGCTCTTTGTTCTA
>NZ_JBNMHC010000270.1:0-3152 GCF_050872565.1 Butyricicoccus sp.
CAACATTTGTACTATAAAAAATTCTTAATTTTTCTTAAGTTTGAGCAAAATGCGGAAACACAAATTGGAAATGAGTTTCATATTGACTTTTTCCCGAATCATGCTATAATTTGAAAATGGTTTTCAATTTATGGAGGCAATACCTATGGCGAATAAATCTCAATATCGCACCAAACAGATGACAGAAATTCTCTCGTATCTGCAATCCAAGCAGGGCAGTCATGTTACGGTGCATGATATTCACGAATATTTTAAACAAAAAAACATTTCTGTCGGCACGACAACGATTTATCGGCATCTGGACCGCATGGTCGCCGAAGGCATGGTTGCCAAATATGTCGTCGACGAAAAGAGCAGCGCTTGCTTTGAATATCTGGGCGAGGGATCACATTGTCATCCTACGGTCTGTTTTCATTGTAAGTGTGAAAAATGCGGCAAGCTGATTCATTTACATTGCAAGGAGCTGGAATCCGTTTACATGCATCTAATGAGCGATCATGGATTCCAAGTAGACGCGCCGCGCTCGGTTATCTATGGCATCTGCGAGGATTGCCGACAATCCGGAGGTTCATAAAACATGAAAAAATTCTTTTCTCTGTTTCTTACAGCTGCCCTGCTTACAGGAATTTTAAGCGGCTGCGGAACAACACCATCTGCAAATACGGAACAAACGCAGAACAAAAAATCCCTTCATATCGTCACAACCATTTTTCCAGAATACGACTGGGTGCGTGAAGTTTTAGGCGATCAGGCAGATAACGCAGAAATCACCTTCTTGCTGGACAACGGCGTGGACATGCACAGTTATCAGCCTTCCGCAGAAGACATCATGAACATCTCTACCTGTGATGTGTTTGTTTACGCAGGCGGCGAATCGGACGCTTGGGCGGCAGACGCTGTCAAAAATGCAACCAACGAGAACATGCAGGTTATCAATTTGATGGATGTCCTCGGTGAAAATGCCAAGGAAGAGGAAGTTGTCGAAGGAATGCAGGGCGAGCATGACCACGATCACGACCATGAAGATAGCGAGGAACACGAGGACGATCATGAAGAAGAGCCAGAATATGACGAACATGTCTGGCTTTCCCTCAAAAATGCGCAGATTTTTGTCTCCGCCATTGCAGACAGCCTCTCCAAAGTAGATCCGGCGCACGCTGACACCTATTCTGCCAACGCTTCAGCATACAACAGCAAGCTGGCACAGTTGGATACTGCCTATCAAGCCGCTGTCGATGCCGCGCCGATTCACACGGTACTGTTTGCGGACCGCTTCCCCTTCCGCTATCTCGTAGATGACTACGGACTGTCGTATTATGCGGCATTTTCCGGCTGTTCGGCAGACACACAGGCAAGTTTTGACACCATTATCTTTCTGACAGATAAAGTGAACGAATTAGGTCTGCACAGCATTTTAACCATTGAAAATTCCGACGATAAAATCGCAAATACTATCATTCAAAATACGCAAAGTCACGATCAGCAGATTCGCGTGCTCAATTCGATGCAGACAGTCACCTCACAGGATATTGCATCGGGCGCAACCTATCTTTCTGTTATGGAAGAGAATCTGGACGTTTTATCAGCAGCTTTGCAATAAGGAGTATCTATCCCATGGCACTGATTACCTGTAAAGATTTAGTGCTCGGCTATGACGGCCGAGCCATTACACAAGCATTTGATTTTTCCGTTCACACCGGTGATTATTTGTGTATTGTCGGTGAAAACGGTTCCGGCAAATCCACGCTGATTAAAACGCTGCTGCGTTTGCAGACGCCGATCAGCGGCAGCATTGAAACCGGAAACGGACTTCAAGCCAATGAAATCGGCTATCTGCCGCAGCAGACAGCGGTACAGCGCGATTTCCCGGCATCTGTCCGTGAAATTGTGATTTCCGGCTGTCAAGGCCGCTGCGGCCTGCGCCCCTTTTATAATCGCAAAGAAAAGGCACTGGCAGCAGAAATGATGCACAAACTCGGTCTAGACGGCATGGAAAAACGATGCTATCGAGAGCTGTCCGGCGGTCAGCAGCAGCGTGTGCTGCTCGCCCGCGCCCTGTGTGCGACACAGAAAATCTTGCTGCTGGATGAACCGGTCGCCGGTCTTGACCCGAAAGTTACCGCAGAGATGTATCACATGATTGACGACTTAAACAAGCAGGACGGCATTACGATTATCATGATCTCTCATGATATGGATGCGGCACTGCACTATGCCAGCCACATTCTCCACATCGGAGATACATCGTTCTATGGCACCAAATCTGAATACCTCAACAGCAAAATCGGCAAGCGGTTTGCCTCTCTGGAAGGAGGAGATGCACAATGAGTTTACTCGATACACTCGCTTTTTACTTTGCCTATCCCTTTGTACGGTACGCATTGATTGTCGGCGTGCTTATTGCGCTGTGCTCTTCTCTGCTCGGCGTTACGCTGGTACTCAAGCGATTTTCCTTTATTGGAGATGGACTTTCTCATGTGGCATTCGGTGCGATTGCCATTGCAGCCGTGCTCAATCTGTCCAATCAGATGATTCTGGTCTTTCCGGTCACCATTCTCTGTGCAATCTTGTTGCTGCGTACGGGTCAAAACACAAAAATTAAAGGCGATGCCGCTATTGCTATGATTTCTGTCGGAGCGTTGGCAATCGGCTATCTGATTATGAATCTGTTTTCCGCTTCGTCCAATGTATCCGGCGATGTGTGCAGCACATTGTTTGGCTCTACCTCTATCCTGACCTTAACACAAGGAGAAGTCTGGCTCTGCGCGATTCTCTCTCTCGTTGTCATTGCGATTTTTACTCTGTTTTACAACAAGATTTTTGCTGTGACCTTTGATGAGAACTTTGCTCTGTCCACAGGAACCAATGCAAACGCCTATAATCTGCTCATTGCGATTATCATTGCGATTATCATTGTCTTGGCTATGAATTTGGTCGGTTCGCTGCTGATTTCTGCTTTGGTCATCTTTCCCGCACTGTCCGCCATGCGCGTATTCCAGAATTTCCGCGCCGTGACCATTTGTTCTGCGATTTTGTCCGTCTGCTGTGCTTTCTTTGGTATCATCCTTTCTATTCTTGCCAGCACACCGGTCGGTTCAACCATTGTTGCCGTCAATATCATCGCTTTTGCGCTGTTCTGTGCAGTCGGCAAA
>NZ_JBNMHC010000271.1:0-3139 GCF_050872565.1 Butyricicoccus sp.
ACCGGCAGCCAGCATGGATTTTGCACCGGTAAATCCCTCTTCGTCCGGCTGAAAGACCAGCTTTACTGTGCCGTTTATTTGTGCTTGATACTGCCGCAGCAGATTGGCAGCGCCTAACAGCATAGCGGTATGCATGTCGTGACCGCAGGCGTGCATGGCATCGTTTTGCGATTTGAAATCCAAATCGGTTTGCTCCTGAATATGCAGAGCATCCATATCCGCGCGGAGCAGGATGCAGCGTCCGGTATCTTTGCCGGTAATCGTTGCGACAACGCCGCTGTCACATACTTCCTGCGGCTCATAGCCTAGTTCGATCAGTCGTTTTATGACATATGCTTTCGTGATAGGAAGCTGGGTGCCGACTTCTGGATGTTGATGGATGGTTCGGCGATCTGTGAGTATTTCCTGCTTAATTTCCTGCGCTGCGGCAAGAAGCTCCTGCGATGTGATTTGCATAAACAATAAGCCCTTTCTTTGTATTGTTGTTATGATACGTATTATACGACAAATGAAAAATAATTCAAGAAAGATAGGAAGTTTCTATGCGTGAAAATGGAAGATATGCTATACTAAGTATAGAAAAAATAAGGAGGATTATACGATGGAGACTTTAGAACAGTCTAGAGATGCTTTGCTGGGCGTACTCATAGGACTTTCTCACGCCTGCACCAACAATCCCAAAACGCAAAACACGGATCGTATCTATGTAGATGGTCTGCGGTGTTCGGCACAAGAAACCGATATACCAACCATCCAAGCACAGACAAAAAAGACATCTGAGGAAAAAGATACCGTTGCGCCGGGCTGCGCATTTTGCCAGGCACGCTGCGGGAATACCGATGATTATGATATGGTTTGCCTGTGGCAGGCGATTCCAGCCGTGCGTGATGCAAAAGAACGATTACTGCGTGCGTTGCAGCAGCTGGCATTGGAAACCGACGCAGAACACGTACCGGAACAGACAGCGATGCTGTTGCAAAGAGGGTTGTTTGCCTTGAAAGAAGACTGGGAACCAGAACGATATAATGAAATCACACGACAAATAGGAGGAACAAGATGAGCTTTCGTATGTATGTACCAACTCGCATTATTTTTGGCGCAGGAAGCTTGAACAAGCTGAGCCGTCAAAAGCTGCCGGGGAAAAAGGCATTGGTAGTCATTTCTAACGGCAAATCGACCAAAGCTAATGGATATTTAGACCGCACATTGGAAGCTTTACAGCAGGCGGGTGCAGAAACCGTGGTATTCGACCAAGTTATGGCGAATCCGCTCAAATCGACGGTAATGGCAGGCGGTGCATTTGCGCGAGAACATGGCTGCGATTTTATTGTTGCCTTGGGCGGCGGCAGCGTCATTGACGCATCCAAAGCCATCGCGATTGTGGCAACCAATGACGGCGATATTTGGGATTATGTCTACGGCGGCACAGGCGGCTGCCAGCGCATCGGTGTCAATCCGCTTCCGGTGATCGCCATCACGACAACGGCGGGCACGGGCAGCGAAGTGGATGCATTCAGTGTCATTACCAATGAGGAAACCAATGAAAAGATTGGTTTGGGCGGCGATGCGCGTCTGTTCCCGAAGACAGCCATTGTGGATCCAGAGTTGATGCTTTCTGTTCCACCGAAGTTTACGGCATATCAGGGCTTTGACGCGCTATTTCACAGTGTAGAAGCGTATATTGCAAAATCTGCGAGCTTGATGAGCGATATGTATGCGTTGACTGCGATAGAAAATATCGGCGGGTATCTGGCGCGCGCTGTAGAAGACGGCAAGGATTTAGAGGCGCGAGAGCATGTCGCATTCGCAAATACACTCTCTGGCGTTGTCATGACGATGTGTTCGCTGACCAGTGAGCACGCATTGGAACATGCAATGAGCGCATATCATCAGGATTTGCCGCATGGTGCGGGACTCATTTTGATTTCTCTGCCGTATTACGAGCACTTTGTGCAGGCACATGTGTGTGATGAACGATTTATTCGTATGGCGCAGGCTTTGGGCAAAACAGATGCGTCTAAGCCGGAGGACTTTTTGATCGCGTTGGAAGAATTGCAGAAGGCATGTGGCGTGTATGGATTGAAAATGTCGGATTTTGGTATCAAAAAAGAAGAAGCACTGACACTGGCACAGAATGCTCGTGCAACGATGGGTGCCTTGTTTAAGGCAGATCGTGCACCGCTTTCTGATGAGGAATGTGCAACTATCCTGGAGAAAGCATATCGATAAAGGCTAAAAAATACAGAAAAAAGACGGATGTTTTGCGGAATGTCCGTCTTTTTTTGAAAAGATTGCCGAAAATAGAAATTACCTGCGTAAAACTATTGACAGAAAAAAACTGTATGGTATTATATAGTATGATTAGCTAGAACTAATAAAATTGGCAAACCAATACGTTGTATGCAGGGAGTGTTCTACATATTATGAAATTGACAGAACAGGAAAAGTGCATATATGGAAATAGCGTACAGGTCATATCGAGAGAGGATGACTGTACGGTGTATACCCGCAAAGACGAAACAGGAGACGCACGGATGACTTGCTATCATGTGTTTCCGGGTATTGATTTGGTCTATAATGACATTCATATGCAGAGATCCGGCATGAAACCGGCGATGCATGGAAATTTTTTAGAGATCAATCACTGTAGAGAAGGCCGCGCAGAATGCGAATGCGGCGATCAGTTTTATTACATCACAGCGGGAGATCTGTCAATTCAGCAGAGAAAGGATTGCAGCCACGAGTCGTACTATCCACTCAGCCACTATCATGGCATCTCCATCTTAATTGACGCAGATCATTCGCCGATGTGCCTCTCGTGTTTTTTGAAGGATGTCAACGTACAGCCGACGACGCTCATTCAGAAATTCTGCAAAAATGAGGCGGGATATGTTGTCCGATCACAACCGAGCTTGGCACATATTTTTTCGGAGCTGTACACCGTCCCAGAGAGTATCCGAAAGGGCTATTTCAAAGTAAAGATATTGGAATTATTGTTGTTTCTCAGCAGCATGAAACTGGATGATGACGCCGTGCACGAGCGCAGCTATTCCGGCAGTCAGGTCACTCTGGCAAAAGATGCCGGACGTTATTTGGCACAGCATATGGATCGCCGTGTGACCATTGATGAGCTGGCAGA
>NZ_JBNMHC010000272.1:0-3134 GCF_050872565.1 Butyricicoccus sp.
AACATTTGATACATTTCCGCCTGAGACAACAAATAGGAGCAGCAAGGGATAAATATCTAATGCGAGATTGCTCCAAAACGCTTTTTTTGACAGCTCGCGAAAGCGCACTAGATGACACAAAAATAAAATCACAGACAACATCGTTCCGATGATAAAAATCGTGAGTACAAACCAAAAAATGGCAGGAAACAGAACAAATCTGTCACTGTTGGATATGCTAGGTGCTGCATGAACGAAAAATATGATACATATCATGCATAGGATAAGTGCACAGGATGTCATGATATGTATACAGCGAGAAAATATAGAAGATTTTATCATTGAGTGCCTCCTAATTCGAGAATATCTACTGGAAGTATACTTGTGCTATAGATAAAAAACAAGACAGGAAAATAAATCTTTAGAAAATCTTAATATATAGGATTAAGGCAAAAAAGCACCGCCGATTTTCGGCGGTGCAACAGAATCAAAACATTACAAATGATAGACGTGTTTGGCGGTCTGATAAAAGACCTTTTCGTGGTGCTTTTCCGGAATCAAGCGCTGCATGAAGTGAATATACTGCTCCATATTGACAAGAGGCCAGTCAGTGCCGTACATCACTTTTTCATATCCGCCAGCATAGCCCAGCCACGTGCGGAGCAGAGAAAAATATCCGCTGTTTTCTTCAAACAGCTCATCCAGATCAAACAATCCTTCGAGCAAACCGGACAGATCGGCAAAAACATTGGCATTTTTCTCTAGGACAGCGGCAGCATCCGGCAGCCACGGATTGCCGAAATGACACATGACAAATCGCGTCTTGGGGAATTGTGCGGCAGCGTCATCCACAGTGAGCGGGTGGCAGTATTTCAAAAATCCCATGCCGTTAGCAGTCGAACCGGTGTGAATGGCAACCGGTTTGTCGTACTGGGCTGCCAGTTCATACAACGGGAAAAACCGTTCGTCTCCGACATACACGTGATTATATCCCGGATACAGCTTGACACCGACACAGCTTTCACGCTGCAAATTCTGCTCCAACAAGTCGAGAATATGGGCATCCGGCAGTGCTTCCATGATCTGATTGTCCAGTCCGATACAATATCGCAGAAAATCGGGGTATTGGTGGCATTCCGGACGAATGCTGCCATTTCCCATGACAATCGCCCGCTCGATATTTAAACGGGCAAATTCTTCCTGTAAGTGCTGTTCCGTATATTGATGTCCAACTTGTTCGGCCATGGGCGCAAAGCCCGCTATGGCTTTACTAAAATGAAGATGCGCATCAATAATTTTCATAAAGATTCCCCCGTTCCTTAGAAGATAAATTTATGATACTGTATTTTTCGTACTTGGTCAAGCGGTACAGTAGGAGAGAAATATGCCGAAATTGTATCGGTAAACCCAAAGAAAGAGAAAAAATGCATGGTAAATCAGGGAAAACATTGTCAAAATCTGGTTGACGATACCTGTGATACGCGGTATAATTTTTCCAATAGAAGTTTGCATCGATAAGACAGATGACAAGGAGGTATACCATGGCACTGACGGCGAAACAAGAAGACAAGTTCTTGCATTCCAGCTTGTTTTCCGGATGTGATATAAAAGGCTTTCATGGGCTGACACAGATCATGATGCCGTTCAGCCTGCTGAAAGGAGAAAATCTCCAAGAATTGCAGGAGCGGGAGACCATGGGATTTCTGCTGTCTGGAAAGCTCGAAGTTTCCAATTTACATGGGGTGTTATATTACAATATATGCCCCGGTGAATTCATTGGCGTAGAAGATTTGTTTTCTGAGATTCTTCCGGTCGTAGAATATTGCGTAAAAGCAAAGACGAACAGTGTCTTGACGTTTTTGAAAAAACAGCAGCTGCGTGATTTGCTGGAAGAAAATACACAAATTCGAGAGAATTATCTGACCATGCTGGCAGATCAGGTGCATCATTCGGTCAATCGCTTGCAGCAGTTCACGGCGCCGACGCCGGGCATTGCACTGGGCATGTATCTGATGCAGCATGAGGAGCAGGGAATGGTGCGGCTGATAGACGGCTTTGCCGGACTGGCGCGGCGGCTTAATGTCAGCCGTGCGACGCTGTATCGCTCTTTGGCAGAGCTGGAAGGCTTGCAGCTCATTTCTCATATGGAAAAGACCATTACTATCTTAGATGCCAAACGCCTGCATGGATATGTTCATATGCAGTCTGATATAGCCGCTCTTTTGGATTGAAGAGCAAACAAACAGCGCAGATCACGTGATCTGCGCTGTTTGTTTAAACGAGAGATGAGGCGGCAAATACCATCTGCACATGTGAAAGATGATTGAAGATGTGTATAGAGGAATAGATTTGTTTTTCGTGATACGAAGGTTCCCGCTGCGTGTGACGAAACAGCGGAAAAGGAGGTGCAGATGCGGTCTGCGGCTCATGCTCTGGTATGCTGGAATAAAAAAGAGCGTCGCAGAATTCATTCTGCAACGCCCTTGTTAGCATGTGTTTAGTATAGTGGATTTTCATCATATTGTCAATGAAAAAGTGTACAAAATTCGGTAAAAACAAGGGGAATTTCTCGTTTTTAGAAATATTTAAGTAGAATCTACTTAAATAGAGTAATAGGGGTGATGCATTATAGAATAATGCAGATCAGCCCGCCGGAACCTTCGTTGATGATGCGCTCTAGTGTTTCCTGCAGCTTGCTGCGGGCTTCTTCCGGCATACGAGCGAGCTTGGTGTTCATGCCTTCGCTGACCAGCTCGTTGAGAGACTTGCCAAAGATATTGGTTTGCCAAATGCGTTCCGGCTCTCCGTTAAATTCCGACATCAGATAGGCAACGAGATCCGCGGACTGCTTTTCCGATCCGACAATGGGCGAGACCTCGGTTTGAATGTCTGCGCGAATCATGTGAATGGACGGCGCGGATGCGGTCAGGCGCACACCGTATCGTCCACCCTGTCGGACAATCTCCGGCTCATCCAAGGTCAGCTCGTCAATCGTCGGCATGACAATGCCGTAGCCGGTCTGCTGCACTTGCTGTAGGGCACCGTCAAACCGCTGATATTCTTTTTGCACGGCGGCGAGCTTGGTGAGCAGAGGAATGAGATCCTGTTCTCCGTGAATAGCCAAACCGGACTGCTCCCCAGCGATCTGATAGAAA
>NZ_JBNMHC010000273.1:0-3130 GCF_050872565.1 Butyricicoccus sp.
GCAGCAAATAGCGTGCGTGCCGGAGCTATATGAAAAATTGAAACAATATGGCAGGATTTTCGCACTGAAAGATATTGTATATAACTTTATTCAGCCATATTGGGGCGGTATTGCGTTTTTGAATAAGACAAAAAACAAAGATCCGTTTGAACAGGCTTTTGAACAGGAATTTATCCAGCAGATTTTGGCGTATAAGCCGAAAAAAGGAAAAAAAGTATATCACTGCCTGCAATGCGATACGGTTTTGCCGGGAGCACCGACTGGTGCCAGCATGGCGTGGATCGAGGATGTCGGCGTCGATGTCAAACGAAAGACCAACGGATTTTGGAATTTTAACCTTGATTTGGCACCGTGCCCGCTGTGTAAGCTGGTGTATGCTTGCATTCCGATTGGATTTTGCAGCATGGCATATGAGGGCGTGTTCATCAATAGCAATACCAGTTTTAGACAGCTCAACAGCCTCAATGATTTGAAACCGCGTGATATGACAAAGGGATCTTTTGCAACGATTATCAATCTCTTTATTGGACAGGCAAATGAGAGAGAGGCAGAGAGCAAACTGAAAAATATTCAGGTCGTCCGCCGCAGTAGAAATGAAAAAGGCAATTGGGAATATCGTGTCAATATTTTGTCTGCGGAGCTGTTGGAAAAATTTACACAGTGCAAAACAGCATTGGAACTGCTGATAAAAATCAATCCGAGATTGCATCGCCAAGTCATCGATGAAATTTTGGAGGGCAAGAATCTGTATCCGCTGCTGTATCGACAGTATCGAGAGGCACTGAGTAAAAAGTATTCGTTAGGAATGTATTTTCCTGTTTTGTGTATTCAAATCACAATGTTTGCCGAAAGAGAGGGGAAAATGATGACAGAAAAGTACTTGAAATATGTAAGAAGTGAAGGGGGAAGGTTACAAGAAAAGATAAAGAGTCGAATCAATGGAAAAAATACGATTACATTGTCGTATGGTCTGCTCAATGCTTTACAGGCGGGCGATAAGAATCGCTTTTTACAGCTGGTGATGAGACAATATTTGTCTCTGGGTCTGCCGATACCGGATTTGTTTATTGAGACGATTGCGGATGATGAACAATTCCGTGCCATTGGCAATGCATTTTTGATTGGGTTGAGTCAGAATAACGAAACAAATGATGGAGAAAAGGAGAAGGAAGCATGAAAAATGGATTGACGGTATCTGCGATTTTTGAAGCATCCAGCCTAAACTATGGCGAGGGCATGGGCAATATTACCTCCCTCAAGCATATCACACGCGAATGCGGTGAGCAGTATACGTACATGTCTCGACAGGCTTTGCGATATAATTTCATTGAGCAATTGAATTGTGACAATACGCCGGTAGAGGCAAACGGCAGCGGCGAAAAAAAGGTCATTCAGTTTGCACCGGAAACGAATATTCGAGATTATCCGGAAATTGACTTGTTTGGTTATATGAAAACGACAAAAGGAAACAATGCGACTACACGGTCGGCAGTGGTTCGTTTGACCAACGCGGTTTCCTTGGAGCCATTCCATGCGGATTTGGATTTTCTGACCAATATGGGACTGGCACGTCGGTGTGACGCAGACAATTCGATTGCGCAAAGTGAGCTGCACAAGTCCTTCTATGCGTATACCATTACGATTGATTTGGATCGCATCGGTGTAGACACAAATACGGGAACAGAGCTGGACAATGCTGAACGGGCACGCCGCGTTTGTGCGCTGTTACAGACAGCAGAGTTCTTGTATCGAGATATTAAAGGCCGCCGAGAGAATCTGGCACCGGTATTTATCTTGGGCGGTGTTTATGCGAGAAAATCTCCGTTCTTTGAAAATCGTCTGCGTTTGGAAAAGGGCAGACTGAACGTACAGATGATTCAAGATGTTATGGAAGCCATTGGGGAAGAAACCAATGTCGGTTATTTGCCGGGTACATTTCACAATGACGCAGAGATTCGGGAAAAACTGCCGTGCATGACAATTTCTGCATTCTTTAAGAAGCTGTGTGCAGAGGTGGAGCAGAACTATGGAGTCTGAAACCAAGAAAGCAGTTCGCATCATTGCGTATCAAAATATGGCGTCTTATCGCGTGCCATCCAGCTTGGCGATAAAGGAAAGTTATCCGCTACCGCCATATTCCAGTGTGATTGGCATGGTACATGCGGCATGTGGGTTTGAAAGCTATGTGCCGATGCAGGTGAGTATTCAGGGAACCTGTCAAAGTCATGTTTCGGAGCTGTATACGCGCTATGAATTTGGTCAGCATACGAAATATGAAGCAGGACGACATCAGATTTGCCTGAAAAACGGAGAAAAAAAACTGGGTATGAACCGCGGTGTGGCTCCGATTGAATTGCTGGTCGATGTGTATTTGATTCTGCATATTATCCCAGACGATGAGGCAATGGTTCCGGTAATTGCAGAGGGAATGCTGCATCCGAAAAACTATCTCTCTTTGGGACGCCATGAGGACTTGATTCGCATTGATGCCGTAGATATTTGCGAGCTGAAAAAGACGGAATTAGAAGATTCTCTTGTCGTACCGTATGATGCCTATATTCCGGTACAGGAGCGGGAACGATTGGGCTTTGCTTCTTATGCGACCGTGTATAAGCTGCATAAGAACTATACGATTGACCCGAATTTACAGATCCGGTTATGGGACAGTGTTCGTGCTCAATTGGTCAAAGGCGGAGCAGAATCAGAAATCGAAGAGGAAGAAATCGTTTGGCTGGATGATACACCGCCGAAAAACTATGTAGGAGAACTCAAAATCGGACTTCCTATGCCGGTGTTTGGAGCATAATGAGGGAAAGGTGCCCGCTTTTTGCGGGCACTTTTGATAAAGAGGTATGATACCATGTTTTTGGCAAAAAGTAACGGAGAAACTTTAGAGGAGCATGTCAAAGCATGTCTGCGAGTGCTGGAGTCATTGCATCGCAAATACCCGCATCTTCTGACGGAGTCAGAATGGGATTTGTTGAGACAAGCGGTAATTGTCCATGATTTAGGGAAGCTCAATCCATTGTTTCAAAAACTCATGAAAAATGGGTATTTAACAGAGAAAGAATGGAGCGAGTGGATTCCACACGGACAGTTAAGTCCAGCTATGCTTAAGAAACGAGCACGA
>NZ_JBNMHC010000274.1:0-3125 GCF_050872565.1 Butyricicoccus sp.
CTCCTCGTCGTCATCATCGACCGGATGGGCATGAACATCGATGATCTTGGTCTTTTTCTGCTTGTGTCCCTTTTTCTTTGGCTCCGGCGGATTGTCGCGCTCATAAATCAAACGCGCATGATTCATGCGATACAGCACCAAAAAATCCGAAATGCCGCTGTAAATCAGCGCAATGCCGATGAGGCGCAGAGTAAATCTTGCGGTGCCATACGGATGCATGAGAATAACTGCACTGAATAGAACCGTGATAACTCCGATAATAATAACCGTGAGATACCCCGGATCGCCGAACTTTTTGAGTCCAATGCCGTGCCGCAAATTGAGCACGCCGTCAAGCAGCAAAATCAAGCCGAAGATAATCGGCAGAACCGCACTGAATGCCTTGGGCTGTGCGATGACAAAAATGCCGACGGCAATCGCCAAGATACCAATAAAAATTTTCACGATGCGAATCGTTCGGTCTTTCCAGCACATCAGCATACCAATGATGCCGTAAGCAATGAGCAGTGCACCGATAACATAGCATACGACTGCCAAAAACTTATCGGGGATAAACAGCATCACAGCACCGACAGCAATATAGCCGAGCGCTGCCAGCAGCAGATGAAACCGAATGCTGCGGAATGTTTCAAACATAGTGTTTCAGCCTCCCTGCGGGGTGGTTCTCCGCATGTATTTTGTGTTTTCATTGTACGGTATCTCACTCGGGATGTCAATGTTCCGGTTTTGCCGCGCATAAAATCCGCTCCCGGAGATGGGAAAGTCTTGAAAAATCTCCTGTTTTGGTGTACGATAAAGCAGAAAGCCTCCGGCTTTCCTTTGGTTGTAAACTATATCTTATAGAAGGTGTTTGATATGACGAAAATCGACATTATTTCCGGCTTTTTAGGTGCCGGTAAGACAACGTTAATTCGCAAGCTGCTGGAAGGTCCGCTCAAGGGTCAGAAGGTCGTTCTGATCGAGAATGAGTTCGGCGAGATCGGCATTGACGGCGGTTTCCTAAAGGACTCCGGCATTCAGATCAACGAAATGAATTCCGGCTGCATCTGCTGCACACTGGTCGGTGACTTTGAAAAGGCACTGGGCGATGTACTGAGCCAGTACGCACCGGATCGCATCATCATCGAGCCGTCCGGCGTTGGCAAGCTGTCAGATGTTGCCGCTGCGGTTCAGCCGGTTCTGCACGAAGGCGAAGTAGAAATGGGCTGCATGACCACCGTATGCGATGCTTCCAAGTGCCGCATGTATATCAAGAACTTTGGTGAGTTCTATATCAACCAGCTGGAGAGCGCTGGCACCATCGTGCTGAGCCGTACCCAGAATGTCAGCGAGAAGCGTCTGGACGAGGCACTCAAGCTGGTTCGTGAGCACTGCGGCGAAAACACCAGCATCATCACCACCCCGTGGGATGAGCTGACCGGTGAGCAGATCTATGATGTCATGTGTGCAGACGGCCACAAGGCACTGCTGGATGCTGCTGAGCTGTACGAGCATGAGGAGCATCATCATCACCATCATCATGACGGCGAGACTTGCTCCTGCGGCCATCATCATCACGATCATGATGAGCACGAACATGAGCACGAGCATGAGCATCATCATCACGACGGCGAGACCTGCTCCTGCGGCCATCATCATCACGATCATGATGAGCATGAACACGAGCACGAGCATCATCACGAACATCATTACGATGAAAACGGCGTTTGCTCCTGTGGTCATCATCATCACGGCCATGATGCCGATGAAGTATTCACCAGCTGGGGCATTGAGACCGCACGCAAGTACACCGAAGAGGATCTGCGTGCTCGCCTGAATCAGTTGGACGATCAGGAGCTGTACGGCATCGTTCTGCGCGCTAAGGGCATCGTTCCGGAGCAAGACGGCACTTGGCTGCATTTTGACATGGTTCCGGGTGAAATTGAGCTGCGTCACGGCGCTGCTGACTACACCGGCCGTCTGTGCGTCATTGGCTCCGGCATCAAGGAAGACGCTCTGGCTGAACTGTTTGCATAAGGAGGATTGTCTGTGGAAATTCCTGTATATTTCTTCACCGGCTTTTTAGACAGCGGTAAGACAACCTTTATCGAATCTATCCTGCGCGATCCGAACTTTTCCGAAGGCGAAAAGACGTTAATGATTGTGTGCGAGGACGGCGAGACCGAGTTTGACTACGGTCTGCTGATGGATTCCAACTGCATCGTCAAGACCATTGAAGACCAGTCGGATTTCAACCGCATGTTCTTAGAGGAGTGCAGCCGGAAATACAAGCCGGAGCGCGTCATTGTTGAATGGAACGGCATGTGGAAGCTGGCTGATTTGGCACCGGATACCTTCCCGAAGGGCTGGATTGTCTATCAGACCGTAACAACCGTCGATGCCCGTACCTTTGACAACTATTTCCAGAACATGGGCGGCTTTATGTTCCCGATGCTGCAAATGACCGACATGATTGTATTCAATCGCTGTGATGCCAACACCAAAGACATCATCAAAAATCGTCGTGTCCGCATGATTAACCGCCGCGCTGACATCTTTATGGATTATCCGGATGGCAGAAGCGAGGTCTATCAGGAATCCTTGGAAGCCAATCTGGATCTCTCCAAGGACATCGTAGATATTTCCGATGCAGATTATGCGATGTGGTACTTCGATGCCATGGAGCATCCGGAAAAGTACGCCGGTCACACCGTGCGTTTCCTGTGTCAGACCTATCGTCCGAACGGCATGGGCAAAAACAACTTTGCCGCTGGCCGCTTTGTCATGACCTGCTGTGCAGAAGATATTTCCTTTGCTGCAGTTGTGTGCAAGCATCCTTCCGCT
The DNA here is from genome assembly GCF_050872565.1 of Butyricicoccus sp. GTDB lineage: Bacteria > Bacillota > Clostridia > Oscillospirales > Butyricicoccaceae > Butyricicoccus_A. Next base: position 2,824 of record NZ_JBNMHC010000274.1, read on the forward strand.
GCCAAGCTCAAGGATCGCGATTGGTACACCATCACTGCAGAGGTCAAGCATGAGTTCTTCCCGGAATATCAGGGTATGGGACCGGTACTGTATGTCAAGTCTCTGGAGCCTGCCAAGAAGCCGGATGATGACATCTGCTATGTAAAATAAAATTTATCTTTTTCGTCTCCCGATTGTCTGTCAATCGGGAGATTTTTTTAGCGAAAATTTCCAGAATTATACCATATAATTTCGACACATTCAAGGTTGATTTTATTCGATTCATGTCCTATTATGGAATTGTAAGAAAGAAAATATCGCAG
>NZ_JBNMHC010000275.1:0-3117 GCF_050872565.1 Butyricicoccus sp.
AAGGAAGGCAAGATTGGCGATCCGCATTACATCAACGTAACTTCCCGCGATCCGGAGCCACCACCGGCATCTTACGTAGCAGTATCCGGCGGTATCTTCTATGATATGATGATCCATGACTTCGACATGGTTCGTTACCTGTCCGGTTCTGAGGCAGTAGAGATCTCTGCAGTAGGTTCCTGCCTGGTTAACCCGAACCTGCAGGAAGAGTCCGGCATTCCGGATGTAGATACCGCAGTTGTTACCATGAAGCTGGCAAACGGCGCAATCGCAACCATCAACAACTCCCGTCAGGCAGTATACGGCTACGATCAGAGAGTAGAAGTATTCGGCTCTAAGGGCATGGCTGCAGACCAGAACGATCTGAACTCTACCGCTACCATCACCACTGTTGATGGTGCAGTATCCGAGAAGCCGAAGTGGTTCTTCCTGGAGCGTTACAACGACGCATTCATCGAGCAGATCAAGTACTTCATCGACTCCATCGTAAACGACAAGCCGACCGTAGTTGGCGCATACGATGGTCTGCGTCCGGTACTGATGGCTGCTGCTGCAACCGAGTCCTGCCGCAACGGCGGTGTTTGGGTAAAGGTTGCTGAGTAATTCTCACCCAATTACCGAAAACAACACGATACAAGAGGCGTTCCGCGTAAGCGGAACGCCTTTTTTGCTGTCAAAAAGAAATGAAGATAGTTTCGTGCAAATGCACGAAAAATACGAGGAAAAAACGAAAATGTCACTCAAAAGCACGGAAATTTAGCGCGAATCACGAGAAATCATTGGGGAACTTGTGCGTTTTTACGGGATTTTGCACGGAAAAATGATACTGTCTCAATTCTATTGAACAAAAGCACGAAATGTAGTATCATAAAAACACCGAAAGGGACACGCGTGAATAGAGAAAACGGGAAATTCGTATTTATGGGAAAGAGTGATGTATATGAGTTTTTTTAGTTCATTTGGCTGGATAGCGATTAGCTTCCTGTTCTTCACTGCATTGGTTGCTGTTGTAGCCGCATGGAAGACAAAGGGAGATAATCTGGATACCGCAGAAGGTTATTTTCTCGCAGGCCGCGGCCTGCCGGGTATTGTCATTGCCGGTTCGCTGCTGTTGACGAATCTGTCCGCAGAACAGCTGGTTGGCACCAATGGTCAGGGCTGGGGTTCTAATATGAGCCCGATTGGCTGGGAAGTTGGTTCGCTGTTTACCCTGTTTGCACTGGCATATTTCTTCCTGCCGACCTATTTGAAAATGGGTACGACAACCATGCCGCAGCTGATGGAAGCGCGTTTCGGCAGAAAGACCAGAACCATGTTCTCTCTGGTTATTGTCATTATGTACTCCATTCTGAACCTGCCGGTTATCCTGTACTCCGGTGCGGTTGTATTTGAAAATATCTTTGATATTTCCGGCATCTTTAATTTGAGCAAATTCAGCGCAGTTGCTATTCTGTGCGTTATCATTGGTATTATCGGTGGCTGCTATGCAATCTTTGGTGGTCTGAAGGCAGTTGCTGTATCCGATACCATCAATGGCATTGGCTTGATTATTGGCGGTTTGATGATTCCGTTCCTCGGTCTGGCTCTGCTGGGTCATGAGACTTCTGGCGGCGGCATTATCGCTGGCTTCCAGTACATGGTACATACGGAACCGACAAAGCTCAACGCATGGGCTGCATGGGATGCCAGAGAACCGGCTCTGCCGTGGCCGCTGATTTTCACCGGTATGCTGTTTAACAACCTGTATTGGTGGTGCTGCAACCAGTCGTTCGTTCAGCGCGCACTGGCTGCAAAATCTCTGAAGGAAGGTCAGAAGGGCGCGATCTTCTGTGGATTCCTCAAGACCCTTGGTTTCTTCTATCTGGTATTGCCGGGTGTTATTGCCTACTTCCTGCCGTCCATTCAGGATAAGATTCAAGCAGCTGGCAGCAGTGCGATTGACTTTGCGTATCCGGCACTGGTTTCCGCTGTTGTTCCGAAGCCGATTATGGGCTTCTTCGCAGCCGTTCTGTTTGGTGCGATTCTCTCTTCGTTTAACTCCGTGCTGAATTCTGCAGCAACCATGTTCACACTGGATCTGTTCCGTCCGATTCTGTGCCCGGGCAAGACCGATGTGTTCTATGTTCGCGTAGCAAAGATTTATGCTACCATCGCTGGTGTCATTGCGATTATTATCTCCCCGTTCGTTATGTACGCAAACGGCATCACAACCTTCTTGAACTCGCTGTCGCAGTTCGTTTCGCTGCCGATTCTGTTTACCGTGCTCGGTGCGATTGTCTTCCGCCGCGTTCCGAAATACACCCCGTTCCTGATTACCGTTGTTCATGTGGTATGCTACGGCGCATTTATGATTATCAAGCCGTGCTATCCGACCAATGGTGAGCCGATTCATTATCTGTATGCCATTGCTGTGATGTTTGTCGTTGAGCTGCTCATCATGATGTATCTCAACAAATTCAAGGCAGTGGAAGAGTGGAAGGCTCCGGAGGATGGAACCGTTGATTTGACACCGTGGAAGTATCGTCATATTGTCTGCATCGTAGGCATTGCCATTGCTGTCGGCATTTATATCTTCTTCTCTCCGATTGGCATTGCCGCATAATTTTGATAACACAGCACGATCTTTTCGTGCACTCTCTCCATAGCATCCGGCGGCAACTATGCCGCTGGATGCGACTCTCAACATACAGAACAATCATCTATTTTCTATCATAAAAAAGGAGAATGTCTTATGGCAAATGTAAAGTTTGGTGTCGTTGGCTGCGGCAGAATTGGTAAGCTGCACATCAACAATCTGCTTAACAACATCGACGGCGCTGAAGTAGTAGCAGCAGCTGATCCGATGCTGGATAAGTCCGGCGCACGCGAGTGGCTGGCAGAGCGCGGCATCACCAACGTATCCACCAACTATATGGACGTTGTAACCAACCCGGATGTTGACGTAGTTATGGTTTGCTCTTCCACCGACACCCATTGCGAGGTTTCCATGGAAGCAGTAAAGGCTGGCAAGAACGTATTCTGCGAGAAGCCGATCGACTATGATATTGAGAAGATCAAGAAGCTGCTGGCACTGGTAGAAGAGAAGGGCGTAAAGTTCCAGGTAGGTTTCAACCGCCG
>NZ_JBNMHC010000276.1:0-3112 GCF_050872565.1 Butyricicoccus sp.
AAGTGCGATGGCATTGTCAGCATTCCGATGAAGGGAAAGGTCAATTCGCTCAATGCGTCCGCAGCGGCAGCCGTTCTGTTGTATGAGGCCGTGCGGCAGAGAATCGGGGAGGAACAGCATGGATGATCTGGATCTCGAAAAATTAAAAAAAGAACTGCACGATGTCTCGGGAAGCAGTCTCTATGATGTGGATCAGATTATGGAGGAGGCTGGTTCTTCTGAGAGCGGCAGCAGTAGCAGTATGGAAGAACTGATGCAGAGCTTGGGCGTGCAGGCACCGGAAGAGCCGAAGACACAGCCGCTTTCGGCAAGCGAGCCGGAAGAGCAGGAGCGCGAGGCATTGGCATCACTGCAGCAGGCATCCGCGCAGACCCAAGCCATGATTGAAGAACAAGAAGATATGCAGACGTGGCTCAAGCCGGAGACCGATGAAAAGGCGGAACCGGCAGCACAGTCAGAAGACGACGATGTGTTTGGTTCGCTGTTTGCACAGCTCGGCGAGTTGGAACGCGAAGAGACACCGACGGATCCGCGGACGGAGCTAATGCCGGAACCGGAAGAAGAGCCGAGCCTGATGGAACGTCTGTTTCCTGCTGAATCGAAAGCGGAAGAACAGCCGGAGCAGGCTACACGCCGCATAGAAAAGCAGGATTATGAAGAGCTGATTGACCAAGCGACCCGCCGCATGGAAGACAGCGAGGAAACATCCGAGCAGCCAGCGGAAGAACCAGCTGAAGAGCTGACAGAAGAGCCGAAGACGGAACCTGTGCGCTCTGCATGGGGCGACGATGCGATCTCACAGATTATGCAGGCGTTGAATACAGAAGAACCTGCACAGGATGAGGAAGAGTCGGTGAAGCCGACCAAGCAGGGACTGTTTTCTCGTCTGTTTGCGCCGCCGGAGCTGGAAGAGGATGATGAGCCAGAGTTGTCAGAAGAGGAAATGCCTGAGGAACAAACGGACGAACCAGAGGAACAGCCGCGAAAGGGACTGCTCTCTCGTCTGTTCTCCCCACCAGATCAGCTGGAGGAAGTCGATACACCGATTGACTTGAGCCAGCTGCAAGGCTTGGATGAATCTGCGCCGACAGCGGAAGAAGAGGGACCGGAAACACAGGTTTTGACCGCCGATGCGGCACAAGAGCCGGAGGAATCCGAACCGGAAACCCAGCTGTTGGAGGAACAGCCGGAGCTGGAACAGGCACCGGAACAGCAGCCGGAACAGGTACAGCAGGAAGATAACTCGCTGGATGAAGTGCTGGAAGAGCTGCGCGCGGAAATCGCGGAAGACAGCGAAGAATCTACAGAGCAGCCGCAGACAGAGCAAACACCGTCTGCATCAGAGGCTGAACCGGAACAGAAACCAGAGCCGGAACCGCGTCCGGAGGATACGCCGGTCATCAGCGAGGATGAATTCGAGGCATTTATGTCGGATGTAGATGCCGAAGAAGAGGCGGAACGCGCCAGCTTTGAAAAGCTGCTGAAAGACAGCGAAGAAGAGAGCGGCACAGACAAGAAGAAATCGCCGCTGCGCAAGGAAAATGCGATTCCGGAGACTTTCCCGGATAAGGCGACAACCGTGTATATTGAACTTCCTGTGCGCGATCCGGAGGAAGAAAAGAAGAAAGCCAAAAAGAAGGCCAAGAAGAAAAGGGCACAGCAGCAGAAACAACCAAAGGACGAGCCGCTGCCGATTCCGGCATGGCTGGATAAGCCGCTGGAGGAGATTGTCAAGATGGCACCGTCTCTGGAAGAGCTGCGCAAAGAAGGTCCGGTTATGACGCATGAAGTGCTGCGCTGTAAGGAGCGCATTGCTGAACGCGAGCGTCAGTATCAGGAAGCAGAGCAGCACATGCAAGCTGCTGAGCAGCCGGAGCCGGAAGAAATTCACGCCGCGGATGCATTGCAGGAGATGCATGAACAAGAGACAGCTGAGGAAGACTCGGTTTTTCTTGAAGGGTCGACCGGCACACCGGTAACGGAGGCGGTCGGCCAGAAAGCATCTCTAGAAGAATCCGTAATAGAAATTCAGGCCTCTGAATCCCAGCCGGGACAACCGGAACAGGAACAGACGCCGGACAAGGAGCCGGAACAGGCGGCAGCAGCTCCGGTCAAGCAGACAGAAATCAAAATACCGCAGGATTTGACGCTGGAAAGCCAAGCTTGCCGTGTGCGGGCGAAAAATAAAGAAATTCGACTGATTTTCTTGGGTATTTTGACGCTGATTTGTATTTATATCTCGTGTGCCGCAGACTTTACCATTTTGCCGCTGCCGAGTGCGATGGATTATGCGTCGCATTCCAGCCGGGTATTGGCAGTCTTCCTGCTGCTGATGGCAGGCGCTGCCGCCTTGGCTTATGACGTTGTTTGGGACGGCATTCGAGCGGTTTTGCATCTCAGTCCCAATTTTGCCACATTGGCAGATGCGGCACTGATTCTCAATGTCGTGCACTGCTGTATTCGCTTGGCGTCGGAAGGAGAAGAAATTCCGTTTGCTTGTATTGCCATGCTGATTCTGTTTGTCCAGCTGTGTGCACAGATTGGAGAAGAAAAGATTCGGCGCGATACATATAAGGTCGCCGGATCGGCGCGCGAACCGATTGGCATCTTCTGGCATGACGGCGCGACACCACATCTGGTAAAAGCACTGCTGGCGGATACCCATGCCTTTGCAGAACAAATCGTACGCAGTGAAGGCCGCAAAAAAATCGAACGGTTAGTTACCCTGTCTGCCTTGGTGATTGCAATTATTTTATCTGCCATTGTCTGTGCTTCGACCGGCGATGTCGGACGGCTGATTTACGTGCTCGCGGCGACAGTGACCGGCTCCTGCCAGATTGCACTGATTGCCGCCTCGGTCATGGCGAGACAGAGCGCGGCAAGCCGATTGGCGCATTGCGGGGCAGCGTCGGACAGCGACAAAGGAGCGGACAAGATGGCGCAGACGGAGACGGTTGTGCTGACAGATGAAGACTTGTTCCCGATCGGTTCTGTGACGCTGGCCAATTTGGAGCTGCACAGCAGCTTAAATGAATCGACCGCACTGGCATATGCGGCGGCGCTGACGCAGGACTCCTCTCTGGGCAGTATGCTGGCGGAAGAGGTGCGCACG
>NZ_JBNMHC010000277.1:0-3109 GCF_050872565.1 Butyricicoccus sp.
GCTCTGCTGCTCGCGCATCACGTTACATAGGGAAAAGTGGACAAAATAAAGTCAAAATTTTTGTACAAATTTCTGTCGATTTGTGATATAATAAAAAAAGTGAATGACAGGACGGCAATTTGCTGTCAATATGATTGATAAGAGGTTTGCTTCCGCGTACATAACAGAGCTGTCGATATGTGCAGGATTCAGCTGAATATGCGGACAAAAAACAATTTCGTTGAAGAAGGGTGAAGTATGATGGCATCAAGAATGTTTCAGTCTATAATTTTACAGATGAAAGATGCGGTTGACCGCACAATCGGCATTATCAATGCCAGCGGCGCAGTTGTGGCCTGTACCGACCTCAAGCGGATCGGTGAAATGCGCGAAGACGCGGCGGCTGAGCTGTCCTATGTCGGCGACATGATTCGTTTTGGCGGCTATACTTATCGTCCGGTTGCAGACCGTTCGACTCGTTTTGAGTACGCAGTGTTTGTACACGGCGAAGATGAAAATGCCCGCAGCATCTGCTCGATGGCTGCCATTGCCGTCAGCAACATTAAGACGCTGTACGACGAAAAGCATGACAAGGCAACCTTTATCAAGAACATTATTCTGGACAACATCCTGCCGGGCGATATTTACATCAAGTCCCGCGAGCTGCACTTTGAGGGAGACACCACCCGCGCGGTATTCCTGGTTCGTCAGGAGGAACATGCGGATGTCGCTGCTCTGGACGTGATTCAGGGTCTGTTCCCGGATAAACAGCGCGATTTTGTCCTGCACATCAATGAAAATGACATCGTCCTCGTCAAGGAAGTCAAGCCGACAACCGATGACAAGGAGCTGATGAAGATCGCCAAGGGCATCGAAGAGACCTTGGAGAACGAATTGCAGATCAAGTGCCTGATTGGTATCGGCACCATTTGCAGCCAGCTCAAGGACGTGGCAAAATCCTTTAAGGAAGCACAGACTGCACTGGAAGTCGGTGTGGTATTTGACAACGAGCAGAACATCGTCAACTATGATACGCTGGGTCTGGCGCGTCTGATTTATCAGCTGCCGACGACGCTGTGTGAGATGTTCCTCAACGAGATCTTTAAGAAGGGTTCGATTGACGCTCTGGATCAGGAAACGCTGTTTACTATCCAGAAGTTCTTTGAAAACAACCTGAACGTGTCTGAGACCTCTCGTAAGCTGTTTGTACACAGAAACACGCTGGTTTACCGTCTGGAAAAGATCAAGAAGCTGACGGGTCTGGATCTGCGTGAGTTCGATCATGCCATTGTATTTAAGGTTGCCCTGATGGTACGCAAGTACTTGGCTTCTCGTGAGAGCGGACGCATGTAATCGACAATCGAGGTGAAATTTTTGATTAAACCAACGACTGCAAAGCGCATTATGGCGGTTGTCGCACTGATTTTGGCAGTGCTGATGCTGCTCAGTTCGGTTTCTGTCCTGTTCTGAGGACGAGCAAAATTTGATATTTTTGTGAACTCAACAAAAAATAGTTGCCGCAGGCTTTGTCCTGCGGTATTCTTTTTATAGAGAACATAGAATATTTCATGAGAAAGGGAGCGAGAGCGCATTGAAACGCATGGTATCGCTGCGGCGGGCGGTTGCTGCCGGTGCTGTAGCTACAATTGCCGGCGGACTGCTCACTGGCACGGTTGTCTATCACGCCGTTCATCCGAGCGGACGAGCTGGCGAGATTTATGATGTCCTGCGGCAGGCGGACAGCATCAGCCAGAACTACTTTGTTGGCGAAGATTATACAACAGACGATCTGATTAACGGCGCGCTGACGGGATATGCACAGGGGCTCGGCGACCGCTGGACGAGCTACATGACACCGGAATATTATCAGAGCTATCAGGATTCTGCGGCGGACTCCACGGTTGGCATCGGCGTGACGGTCAGCTATTTGGAAAACGATGACGGTACACATTATTTATATGTTAATACTGTAGCGACGGATTCTCCGGCGCAAAAAGCGGGCATCGGCTATTACGATAAAATCACGAGCATTAACGGCAAGAGCATCGATGATTTCGGCAGCTATGAAAAGGCAGTTGCCGCGGTACGCGGCAAAGCGGGCGGCGTTGTCGAACTGGGACTGCATCAGTATGCGACGGATCAGGATGTTACGCTGTCGGTCACGCGCGCAGAATACGAGCAGATTCATGTGACCTCACGCATGTTAGACAATCACATTGGATACATTCGGATTGAGAAGTTCGCAGATAATACGGATGAACAGTTTGATGCCGCTGTCAAGCAGATGCAGAAGCAGGGCGCGACCAGCTTGCTGTTTGACCTGCGAAACAATCCTGGCGGACAGCTGACGGCGCTGGTCAATTGTCTGGACACGCTGCTGCCGGAAGGCAAGATTATCTCGCTCAAAGACAAGGCGGGCAAGACGGAGGAGTACACATCGGATGCTGATGCAGTGGATTTGCCGATGGCGGTTCTCGTCAATGCCGATTCGTACAGTGCGGCGGAATTTTTCGCAGCAGCATTACAGGAGTATGGCAAGGCGACGATTGTCGGAGAAAAAACCGTTGGCAAGGGATACTCTCAGCAGGGCTTTGAACTGTCCAACGGCGGCTGCCTCAACATCTCGACGCACTGCTATTACACGCCGAAGGGCATCAGCTTGATTGGCAAGGGCGTGACGCCGGACAAACAGGTGGATTTGAGCGACGAGAAGAAAGAGCATTTCTATGTGCTGTCAGACAGCGAGGATGACCAGCTGCAAGCGGCAATTTCGGTGCTGGAAAAGTAAAAAACGGCAAAAAAATTGGCCGTTCCCGCAAAACACGTGCTTGACATCATACGATGGGATTTATATAATGAATAACAAGGCACGTTTGCATAAACGACATCTGATGAAAAATCTGTAATAGATCGAGGGGAAATATTCCATGAAACAAGAGTATAAAATGACACAGGAAAGCCTGGATAAGCTGAAGGAAGAGCACGAGTACCTCAGCACCGTCCGTATGCGTGAGATCACCGCGCAGATCAAGGAAGCCCTTTCTTTCGGCGACCTTTCCGAGAACGCAGAGTATCATGCAGCAAAGGATGAGCAGGGCAAGGTAAACTCCCGTATTCTGGAGCTGGAGAC
>NZ_JBNMHC010000278.1:0-3099 GCF_050872565.1 Butyricicoccus sp.
AAACATCAGCACATATTTGGAGAACGGGCTGAAGAAATTGAAGTTTGCCGCAGGGCCTACGAGAGAAAGACCCGGACCGATGTTGTTTACCGTTGCGGCAACGGCGGTGAAGTTCGTGACCAGATCATGGCCTTCAAACGAAATCGCAAAGACAGACGCAGTAAAGATGACAACAAATGTCATGACATAGACGTTTGTCGCGCGAACCACTTCGTGTTCAATCGGTTTGCCGTCCATTTTTACCTTGGTGATAATTTTCGGATGAATATACGAGCGCATTTCCTTGACGACGGTTTTGCCTGCGATGACAAAACGAGAGACTTTAATACCGCCGCCGGTACTGCCTGCACAGGCACCGCAGAACATCAGCATGACAAGAATCGTCTGACTCGCTTTTGGCCATAAGTCAAAGTTCGTTGTCGCGAAGCCTGTCGTGGTGATAATCGAACCGACCTGAAAGGCGGCCTGCGTCAGCGCGTCAAACACGCCGGAACACATGCTGCGGATATTATATGTGATAAAGGCAACCGATGCAACAATAATGATAAAATACGTGCGCACTTCTTCCATGCCGAATGCCTTGCGGAATTGACGGAACAGAATAAAATAATACGCATTGAAATTGACACCGAACAAAATCATAAAGATCGTGACGATCCATTGCAGATGCACGGAATAGCTGGCAAAGCTGTCCGCTTTGATGCCGAAACCGCCGGTTCCGGCTGTGCCAAAGCCGGTTGCCACGCTGTCAAACAGCGGCATACCGCCGAGAATCAGCAGCACAATCTCCAACAGAGTCAATCCAAAATAAATGCCGTACAAAATACGGGCAGAGGATACCATTTTCGGTACCAGCTTGCCGACGGAGGGTCCCGGGCTTTCTGCGCGCATCAGATTGATGTTGGAGCCACCGCTCATCGGGACAATCGCCAGCAGGAACACCAGCACGCCCATGCCGCCGATCCAGTGCGTAAAGCTGCGCCACAGCAGCGCACAATGCGACAGGGCTTCTACATCCTCTAGGATGCTGGCGCCGGTCGTTGTGAAGCCGGAAATCGTCTCAAACAGCGCATTGGTGAACGACGGAATCTCTCCGCTGAACACAAATGGCAGACAGCCGAAGACACTGAGAAAAATCCAGCTCAACGCCGTGGCAATACAGCCCTCTTTGAGATAAAAGACATTGTTTTTTGGTTTGCGGAGCGTCATGAGAAAACCGAGCACAATACAGATAGCTGCGGTCAGCAAATAATAGACGCCTTGGAATTCCTGATAATATACCGCTGTCAGACAGGGCAGCAGCAAAAGAACAGCTTCAATCTTGAGGACGTTGCCCAAGATATAGCGAATCATACAAGTATTCATGCTGCGCCGTCACCTCAAAATATCGCGGATGTCCATCAGCTCTTCATGTGTCGTGACGACCATGACCGTGTCACCGACTTGAATGCAGTCGTTGCCGCTGGGAATGATGATGCGTCCGTTTCGATTGATAAATGCGACGAGCAGACTCTTGCGAATCGGCAGCTTGCGCAGCGGAACGCCGATCACCGCAGATTCTTCCTCTACACGGAACTCAATAGCCTCTACGCGGGAGTCAAACAGATGATACAACGTTTCAATATTGCTGCTGTCCTTGGAATTGGTCTTGGCGCGAACGTAGGCAATAATCGCCTCAGAGGTGATAAAGCGCGGATAAATGACACTGCCCAAATCCAACTGACTGATGACATCGCGGAAGGAAATGCGGTTGAGCTTGGTAATGACCTTGGCATTGGATACCTGCCGCGCGTGCAGCGTCAGCAGAACGTTTTCTTCGTCAATGCCGGTGAGGGCAACGACGGATTCAGCATATTCAATGCCTTCCTCTTTGAGCAGCTCTTCGTCTGTGCCGTCACCGTTGATGACAATGGCACTCGGAAGCAGCGTGCTCAACTCTTCGCAGCGTGCGCGGTTGATTTCGATAATCTTGACCGAAACGCCCATTTGAATGAGTTGGTTGCCGAGATAATAGGCACCCTTGCCGCCGCCGATAATCATGGTGTTGTTGACGCGCTTGGTTTTGATGCCAATGCATTCCAAGAACGAGCGCGTCATACGGCGCGGGCAGACAAACGAGATAATATCGCCCTTGGCGAGCTGAAAGTCGCCGCCCGGAATGTGCAGCTCAGAACCGCGCTGGACAACACAAATCAGAACAGCATTGGTGATGTGCCGTCCCAAATGCGCGACAGTCATGCCGTCGAGCATATTTCCCTCTGGAATTTTGAATTTAATCATCTCCGCCTGACCATGCGCAAAGGAATTGACTTCCAGTGCCGTAGGCAGATAGAGGATGCGGGCTGCTTCGCGCGCCGCTTCCAATTCCGGATTAATAATCATAGCGAGGCCCAATCGGTCACGCAGATAGCTGACTTCCTTGCTGTAATCCGGCGTGCGGACGCGGGCAATGGCAGAGCAGTCACCCACGCGCTTGGCGATGGTACAGCACAACAGGTTCAATTCGTCGGATGCCGTGACAGCGATAAATAGATCGGCACTGTTGATGCCGGCTTCGATTTGCACGCTGTAGCTTGCGCCGTTTCCGATGATGCCCATAATGTCATACAGATTGGTAAGCTCTTGTACGGTGGAAGGATTTTTATCCACAATGGTGATTTCATGCCCTTCTTTGCACAGCTGCTGAACCAGAGTCGTTCCGACTTTGCCGCAGCCAACGATGATAATTTTAAGTCCGTGTCTTGCGGAACTATTTTTCTTTAACATGCGATGATACTCCTCTGATGAATCAATACATCTTCCTATACTATACCATGTTTCGGTAAAAAAAACAGCAAGAAATCGAAAATAAAGCGTTTAAGAAACCACTAGAAATCGCTACTTTTTGTATTTTGAAACATTTGCATGGAAAATATGTAAAGAAAGCGCAGACGAATTTCGCCTGCGCTTTGGAAATTTTGATTGGAAAAAGATACGACCTTATCGCTTTTGCGCGTTTCGCTGGCGAGAAGTAGGAATGCCGAGTTTCTGTCGATATTTGACGACCGTGCGGCGAGCAATCTGCATTCCTTCTTTGGACAGCATGTCTGCAAGCTGCTG
>NZ_JBNMHC010000279.1:0-3086 GCF_050872565.1 Butyricicoccus sp.
CATCCCCATTCCGAAGCTGGTAAATACGGATTGGGGACACCGCCGATAATATTGCCTGCACCTGCTTTTTGATTTGGATCTGCACTTCCGCAAACGCTCATATAATAACTAAATGACACAAAATCGACCGTATGCTTCAAAATTTCTTCATCTTCCGGCTGCATCTGAATCGCAATATTATGCTCTTTAAAATATCGAAGCATATATCCCGGATATGTTCCGCGAACATGTACATCTCCAAAGAAATCATTTTTATGCTCTTCCTGCATAGAAGCAATGACATCATCCGGAGATGGCGTAAGGGAATAAACCGGCATACTCAGCAACATACATCCCACTTTTGCATCCGACATCATTTCACGTACCAATTTTGTCGCCAATGCGCTCGCCACCAGCTCATGATGTACCGCTTGATACAAGTATCAAACAAATCGTCATAAAACTGCAATCCCTTTTCGTTCGGTGTCTTTTTCTCGACCTCAGAAAGATTGCTGACTGCTTCATTCGGGCTGCCCGTTGTGCTCCAGTTGCCCAGAACGGCATCTGCAGAATTTCGTCCGCCCATTTCAGCCCATGCAGAGCCGATCATGTAGGTGTAGTTCTTTGCGGTATCGTTCAAGCCGTTTGCAGTCAGACTGCCAGCCTTGTCAAAGTATTCGCCGTTCTTGGACTTCAGTGCGATAGCCAGACAAGCTGCACCCTGTGCAACATTGCTGATGAGCATTGCCGATAATCGAGCCAAGCGGTCCAAGAATCAAAAAGGCAATCGGCGTGGAAACCAGCAGAATCAGCATCAGCTTCAGCTTCAAGAACTTCTTGGTAAACGCCGGTGTAATTTTTTCCATCAATCGTTCGATGTAGCTCATTACCCATGCGGTCAAAATCGCCGGAATGATGCTGGAAGAATAATCGAAATTGGTTACCGGAAGTCCCAAGAAGTGAATACCGCCTTCAGCTCCCGTCAAGCTGATGAAATTCGGATGAATGAGAATCGCAACAACCGCTGTTACCAGAAATGGGTAAAAACAAAAGGAAACTCTGTGCTGTGAAGAGTTTCCTTTTGCTTGTCATTTGCGCCGATACACAATTTGATCTTTTGCAATTGTGTGCGTAATGTGAATATCCGTCAATGCCTGCGTATCAACACAGAGCGGATTTTGATCTAGAATAACAAAGTCTGCCTGTTTGTTTTTTTCTATGCTTCCCTTTTGTTTTTCTTCTCCGTATTGAAACGCTGTATGAATGGTCACTGCCTGAAGGGCTTGATAAGCACTGATGGTATGCTGTTTTCCCAAAAGAACACCTTGTTCCGTCACGCGTTGTACGGCTGTTCGTATTGTGCTCAGCATATTGGGCGGCAAAACCGGCGTATCCTGATGAAAGGTATACGGCAAACAAAACTCTTCAGCCCATCCAACCGGTGAAATATTCTGTGCACGAGTTTGTCCCAAATTCTTTCTGTGCACATCTCCCCACCGATATACATGGTCGACAAAAAAGGACGGTATCATTCCCAAATCAGAGAATCGGCTTAATTGGTCTTGACGCACGGTCTGGCTGTGCAGCATGACCGGCCGCAGTTTCTGTGTATTCCTTCTCCCAGAGTGCTCCAGTGCATACTGATAGCTATTCAGAAATTGCTCGGATGCCGCATCCCCGTTGCAATGTGCCATCAACTGTACACCATCATTGACGGCTTGTAATGCAAATGCTTTCACCTCATCATCGCGCATCCACGCTGATCCGTTTGTTCCATCCGTATACGGTTCTCGCATCCATGCTGTTTTTCCTTGCGGCGACCCATCCAAGACCAATTTGTACCCACCGATTTTCAAGTGCTTTTGATAGGTCTGCAATAGATTGGCATTCGCCTGTACTACGCTGTGTGCATCATCTGTCATCATCAAATACGCTGCAACATCAACCTGAAACAATCTCTGGTCTGCCAATTCTTGCAGTTGCTGAAATTGTTTCTTTCCAACCGCACCATCTTGAATGGTACAAATACCATTTTGCAGATATACGTCTTGCGCTTTTTTATACAGATGCTCTACGGGAAGTTTTGATTCCGCAGCCTGTGCATAAATTGCAGTCATATCTGTTTCTGCCAAATATCCTGTGCATTCATCATGTTTGAAGATCTTCGCCTGTTTCAGCGCAAGCGTATTGGCGACGCCCATGTGAAACGATACATGAGAAATAAAAATCGGGTTTTCATCGCTAACCTGATCGAGAACTCGTCTGTCCGGATGTCTTTTTTCCAACAGGCGATTCTCATCATATCCAAATCCCACGATATACTCTCCATGAAACAAAGCATTCTTTGCTCGAAATGTTCTGAGCAGATCAATGATGTCTTGAAAGCTTCTGGCAGCGGATAAATCTGCCTGTGCAAGATTTTGAGCAAGCATGGATAAATGTCCGTGTCCATCTAAAAATGCAGGCAGCATGGTTTTTCCTTCTAAATCAAAGACTTCTGCATGGTTTCCCGCTGCGCGCCGAACGTTCTCGATGCTTCCAACGAGAGCAATTTTTCCATTGCGTGTCAAAACAGCTTGTGCTGTTTCTCGCGGATAACGCATAGTAAGAATCGTTCCATTGCAATAAATTCGTTCCATCACTGTCACCTTAACTATTTACCTGTTTGATGCTTTTTGTGCGTTTTACTGCCGGAAGTGCGATGTTCTTTCCAACCAGTATTGTCGCAAGCAGCAGAACAGCCGCAAGACCAGCGTTGATTGCCATCCACGATTTCCATCCCCAGATGGCAGCAAACGGCGCGAGCGAACCGACGACAATCGCCGTTAGCATCTGAAAAACATTCCACCATACAATCTCTCTTGTCACAGGTGTTTCTCCCTGCGGGTCAAGAATTCGCAGCAATAACAGTCCTGTAATCGCTGTACCGGTGGCAATACCATATACCGCAATAAATCGTTCTGCTACATAGTGATTGGTTCTTTTTGCCAGCGACCATGTGAGCCAAATCGTAATACCAATAATTCCAATAGAGATGGAAATCAGCGGCACAAGATATTTGAGAATCACGCCGACTGTGACGCTCATCATGCACGCAACCAAAGCGG
>NZ_JBNMHC010000280.1:0-3065 GCF_050872565.1 Butyricicoccus sp.
ATATTGGTCACGCCGATAATCACGCTGACCAGCATCGCAAACGGCATGTTCATGATATTGAGAATCACAACGGAAATCAAAAAGATGATGAACGAATCGAGCAGCTTGCCGGTGATAAAGCCGGTAAATGCCTGATTGGCAAATCGGCCGTACTCTACCATCATATTGCCCCATTTTTTGCCGAACACTGCATAAATGCAGCGAATGATCTGGCGGATAAAGTTTTCTTTGCCCGCCAGCAGATAAATCGCAACGATGATGCCGATAAAGATGTTTTTAAACATCGTCACCGTATTCATAACACCAACGGATACATAGTTAAGTACATCCACAGACGGGGTAAACGAGCTTTGAATAAATTCTTCCATGTAGCTGACCGCCTGCGCATAGGCGTTCATGACGGTTTCCTCTCCGCTCGGATAATACTGAACGACCAGATCCTGCACGGTGCGCGATAAGTGCATCATATTGCTCGGCAGAGTTGCCGCCAAGCCCGCCACGCTGGAAATCAGCTGCGGGATAATCAGCGCGAGCAGACCGCCGATAATCGCCGCCGCGCCGAGAAATGTCGTGAGCATGGCAAAGATTCCGGCACAGCGCACAGCTTTCCTGCCGCGCCAGCGAAACGTGCGCGCCAGCAGACGCATATATTTGTGCCGCAGCCAATCATAAGGCGAGGACAGCACATAGGCAATACCGATGCCGATAATAATCGGCATAAGAATATTGACCAGCTTGCCGATGCCGGCCGCCAGTCCGTCGAATTTGAAAATACAAAAGAATATCGCAATCGTCACAGCGCCGGTAATGACTATCGTTGCGCCCCAGCCGATGTATTTTTGTATGGCTTTTTTCACGGGAAAACTCCTCTCCTGTCGTGCTTTTCACTATTCCTCTATATTGTAGCAGATTTCCCTTGAAGTCAACGGACAATGAAGATATTTTAACAAAAAATTTCCACGTGCACGAACCCCCTGCGCTTTCGTATAATCCGCAAAATAAAATTTTGGTGTTTTTGTGCACAATTTCCATTGCTTTTGGGGTTGTGTCCGCCTATACTAAAAGAGTAAATAAAATATCCTGATCGAAAGACAGCGATGGAGACAGTACGTCTGTATGGAACTTCTCAGCGAATCGGGGACAGTGTAAGCCCGACACCAGTACATGCAGTCCGAATATCACTCCTGAGTCGCAGACCGAACCGATTTGTTTCCCAGTAGGTTTATGCCGGTTTTCCCCGTTATCGGAAGCGCATATGTCAGTATGCAGTAACAGGTGGTACAACGAAGCAAATATGCTCTCGTCCTTTTACGGATGAGAGCTTTTTTTATTTCTTATTTGAAATCAATTTACGAAATTCTTTCGCTGAACACGATGGATGGAGGAGTTACACATGAAAGATATTGTCGAGATCCGCTGGCACGGCCGCGGCGGACAGGGCGCAAAGACCGCCTGTCTCCTGCTCGCAGACGCTGCATTCAGCTCTGGCAAGTATGTACAGGGTTTTCCGGAATATGGTCCGGAGCGCATGGGTGCACCGATCACGGCGTACAACCGCATCAGTGACACCCGCTGCACCGTACATTCCAATATTTACGACCCGGACTACGTCGTTGTCGTAGACGAGAGCCTGATTGAAACCGTTGATGTGCTCAAGGGTCTGAACCCGAAGGGTGCAATCATCGTCAACACCCCGAAGACACCAGCTGAAGTCCGCAAGGAGCTGGGTCACTACGAGGGCCGCGTCTGCACCATCGACGCCCGCCGCATCTCGGAAGAAGTTCTGGGCAAGAACTTCCCGAACACCCCGATGCTGGCTGCTACCGTCAAGGTTTCCGGCGTTGTCGATCCGGAACAGTTCGTTACCAACATGGAAGCATCGTTTAAACACAAGTTTGCGACCAAGCCGCAGGTCATCGCAGGCAACATGACCGTGCTTACCCAGTCTATGGAAGAGGTGCAAGAAGGATGATTCACGCGAAAGATATTAACGAGCAGTCCAAGTGGCAGGAGCTGACCCCTGGCTGTGAAATTTACGAACCGGCTACGGCATCCATGACCATCACCGGTGAATGGCGCACCATGGCGCCGAAGTGGGACGCAACCAAGTGCAAGCAGTGTCTGCTGTGCGCACCGTACTGCCCGGATTCCTCGATTCCGGTTGTCGGCGGCAAGCGTCAGGACTTTGATTTTGACCATTGTAAGGGATGCGGCATCTGCTATAAGGTATGTCCGTTCCAGGCTATTTCTTTTGGAAAGGAGGAGAAGTAATCCATGTCGATTCGTGAAAGACTGTCCGGCAACGAAGCCGTTGCCTATGCTATGAAGCAGATCAATCCGGATGTTATGGGTGCTTTCCCGATCACCCCGTCCACAGAAATCCCGCAGTATTTTGCCCAGTACGTGGCAAACGGCGAGGTTGACACCGAATATGTCACGGTTGAGTCGGAGCACTCCTCCATGTCCACCTGTATCGGCGCCGCTGCTGCCGGTGCACGTGCCATCACCGCAACATCTTCCTGCGGTCTGGCTCTGATGTGGGAGCTGCTGTACGTTGCCGCTTCCGCTCGTCTGCCGATCACGCTGGCACTGGTAACTCGTGCCCTGACCGGCCCGATCAACATCAACAACGACCATTCCGATGCGATGGGTGCCCGCGATGCCGGCTGGATTCAGCTGTTCGCAGAGAACAACCAAGAGGCATACGACAACTACATCCAGTGTATGCCGATCAGTGAGAACCCGGACGTTCGTCTGCCGATCATGGCATGTCAGGACGGTTTCATCACCTCTCACGCGGTAGAAAACATCGAGCTGGAAACCGATGAGATGGTAAAGAACTTTGTCGGCACCTACAATCCGGAAAACTACCTGCTCAAGCATGAGAATCCGCTGGCTGTCGGCCCGTATGGTATCTCTCCGTACTACATGGAGGCAAAAGTTGCTCAGGCAAACGCCATGAAGAATGCCAAGAAGGTCATTCTGGAAGTCGGCAAGAAGTTCGGCGACATCACCGGTCGTTACTACGGCTTCTTTGAAGCATACAAGATGGAAGACGCAGAGAC
>NZ_JBNMHC010000281.1:0-3054 GCF_050872565.1 Butyricicoccus sp.
ACGGCAACATCTGCCGCAGTCCGATGGCGGAGTTTGTCATGAAAGACATGGTACAGGCGGCGGGGCTGCAAGACAAGATTTATGTTGAGTCTGCAGCGACAAGCACAGAAGAAATCGGCAATCCGGTATATCCGCCGGCACGGAGAAAATTAGCAGAGCACGGCATCAGCTGTGCGGGGAAAAGAGCACGACAGTTACGGCGTCAGGATTATGAAGCATTTGATTTGCTGATTGGCATGGATCATGCCAATTTGCGCAATATGCGCCGCATGTGTGGTGGAGATGAAGAAGGCAAAATTCATGCGATGATGGATTATACCAATCGTCCGGGAGAGGTTGCTGACCCATGGTACACGGGAAACTTTGAAGATACTTGGCAGGATGTCAATGAAGGCTGCCGTGGATTGTTAGAACAGTTAAAACGGGAGGGACTATAAGTGCTGGATATGGAAAAAGTCAAAAACAACCCGATTGTTCGTGATTTGCAGGAAGAAAAAGAAATCTTGTGGATCAATCCAGATAAAGTTCCGTTTGCACGGGCACAGCTGGATTTGACCATGGCGGATATTGATGACGCAGAACAGCGGTTGCAGCGATTTGCACCGTTTATCATGAAGCACTTCCCGGAGACAATTCCGGCGCAGGGAATCATTGAATCACCGCTGGTTCGCATTCCTAAGATGCAGCGCGATTTACAAGAAAAAGAACAGATGCAGATAGACGGAACGCTGGTGTTAAAGCAAGACAGCGATTTGGCAATTGCGGGTTCTGTCAAGGCACGCGGCGGTATTTATGAAGTATTAAAGCATACCGAAGAATTAGCATTACAGCATGGATTGCTCAGCGAACAAGACGTACAAAACGGCAATGCGAAGGCATACGAAGCCTTGGTAGATAACAAAGCATTCTTTCAGCAATATGCGGTACAAGTCGGCTCAACGGGGAATTTGGGCTTGAGCATTGGCATTATGAGTGCAGTTATCGGCTATCAAACCGTGGTACATATGTCTGCGGATGCGCGGCAATGGAAAAAAGACCTGCTGCGCGAGTATGGCGTGACGGTAAAAGAATACGAGAGTGATTATTCCAATGCGGTAAAGCAGGGAAGAGCACTGTCGGATGCCAATCCAAACAGTTATTTTGTAGATGATGAAAATTCTAAAAATCTGTTTTTGGGATATGCCGTTGCGGCAAAGCGATTGAAAAAACAATTGAAAACGATGGGACTTACGCCGGATGAGCAGCATCCGCTGTTTGTATATTTGCCGTGTGGTGTCGGCGGCGCACCGGGCGGCATCACCTTTGGACTCAAACAAGTATTTGGCGACGCAGTACATTGTTTCTTTGTCGAGCCGACACAGGCGCCGTGTATGCTGCTTGGTATGGCAACAGGCCTCAACAACGAGATTTGTGTCAAAGACATCGGTTTGACTGGCTTGACACACGCGGATGGTTTAGCTGTCGGACGCCCATCGGGATTTGTCGGCGGTGTGATGAAGCCGCTTCTCAGCGGAGCCTGCACGGTGGCAGATGTTCATCTCTATGACTACATGCGAGAATTGATGGATACGGAGAACATTTTCATAGAGCCAAGCTCCTGTGCGGCGTTTGCGGGTCTGCGATATTTTGCACAGCCGGTTATGCAGAATTATCTCAAAAAAAATAATCTAATAGAACAGATGCCGCAGGCGATTCACATCGCGTGGGCGACTGGCGGCAAATTGGTTCCGGAAGAAGTTCGAGAACAATATAAACACACGTATTTATAAAAAATACGAGAAGTGCAAAAAAACTCCCTTTCGCTTGAAAGGGAGTTTTTTGTCTATGCAGTAAAATTAGATACGCTTGCCGAGCTTTTCGCTCCACTGTTCGCGGAACTCTGCAAAACGGCCTTCATCCAGCGCCTTGCGAATTTCAACCATCAGGTTGTTATAGAACCACAGGTTGTGCATAACGGTCAGACGCTGACCGAGCATCTCGCCCGACTTGAGCAGATGACGCACATAAGCACGGCTGTAATTCTGGCAAACCGGACAATGGCAGTGCTCATCAATCGGCTTATCATCCAGCTGATACTTGGCGTTGTTCAGATTGCGGATGCCATCCCAAGTAAACAGATGACCATGACGCGCATTGCGGGTCGGCATGACGCAGTCAAAGAAGTCAACGCCGCGCCAAACCGCTTCGATGATATTGGATGGCGTACCCACGCCCATCAGATACCGCGGCTTGTTTTCCGGTGCATACGGAACGACTTCATCCAAGATATGATACATGACTTCCGTCGATTCACCGACAGCCAGACCGCCGATAGCATAACCATCCAAATCCAATTCTGCAATTGCCTTCATATGGGCAATGCGCAGATCGTCATAGGTGCCGCCCTGATTGATACCGAACAGCATCTGCTTCGGATTGACCGTTGTCGGCAGGCTGTTTAAGCGAGCCATTTCTGCCTTGCAGCGATGCAGCCAGCGCGTAGTGCGCTCGCAGGATGCCTTGACATATTCATACGGAGACGGATTTTCACAGCATTCATCAAATGCCATAGCAATATCCGAACCGAGATTGGACTGAATCTGCATACTTTCTTCCGGACCCATGAAAATCTTGCGTCCATCGACATGAGAAGAGAAGTATACGCCTTCCTCCTTAATTTTGCGCAGGGAAGAAAGGGAGAATACCTGAAATCCGCCGCTGTCGGTCAGAATTGGACCATCCCAGTTCATGAACTTATGCAGACCGCCCATAGCGCGAACGACCTGATCGCCTGGACGGATATGCAGATGATAGGTATTGGACAATTCAATCTGGCAGCCAAGATCTTTTAAATCCTTGGCGGAAACAGCGCCTTTAATGGCACCCTGTGTGCCGACGTTCTGGAATACCGGCGTCTGTACCGTGCCATGTGCGCAGGTGAATTCGCCGCGGCGCGCACGGCCTTCTGTCTTGAGAATCTTAAACATGGTTGTCCTCCTTGTTGGTGTAAATCAGCATGGAGTCACCGAAGCTAAAGAAACGGTATTCCTCCTGAACAGCTACTTTATATGTGCT
>NZ_JBNMHC010000282.1:0-3026 GCF_050872565.1 Butyricicoccus sp.
ACCTTCATACAGGCACTGCGTCGTAATGACAACAGCAACGCCTGCCTGAGCCAGCTCTTGTATTTTCGCGAGCAAGTTGGGCTGTTCATCGGGAATGCCGCCAATGCCAAAGCTCTCTATGACTACGCCGCGAAACTGCTTCTCGATGCAATCAAAAATCTCTGTCCCCATACCGGGAAACAATTTGAGGACAAACACATCGGTGCACAGTTCCGGCTGTACAACAAATGCCCGCTGGCTTTTCTCGCGCATAACATGCCAAAATACACATGTCTTGATTTCTTCTGTGTAATCAATCCTGTCATCTTGTATCTGTGCAATAATTGGGAAATTGATGCTCTCAAAGGCATGTCTGCTGCGGGTGCGGCATTTCATCGCGTGAGTGCCCTCTATTGCGATACCGTCAAAGACGACAAACACGCCGCAGATGTCTTCACAGGCGAATCGAATCGCATCGGACAAATTCTTTTTCGCATCCGTGTCCGGTGCTTCCATCGGAATCTGTGAGCCTGTGAGCACAACCGGCTTGCCCAGATGCCGCAGCATCTCTGTTAAAGCCGCTGCACTGTATGCCATCGTATCTGTTCCATGCGCAATGACAAAGCCATCATAGGAATCATACGCTTGTGCCACAGTTTGTGCGATGACTCCCATGCGTTTGGGGGTCATGTTTGTGCTGTCAACATTCATAATAGAAACACCTGTCAGCTGGCACAGCAATGGCATTGGGGGAAGATAATCTACCAGCTGTTCGACATCTAGTGCCGGTGTCAGCCCTTCTGCCGATTCCGATGACGCGATTGTGCCGCCGGTTGCTATGAGTAAAATGCGTTTCATAAAAATTCCTCCCTATTTTTTCTATATAGCTTCATCGTATCATATCACCTGCGATTGTGCCATCAAAAAACGACGAGACTAGGAAAAACTTCCTAATCTCGTCGTTGCTTTGTTTTGCTTTACAGCAGAGAGACTGTATCTTCTGCGATTTGCTCTGCCGTCAAACGATTGCGCTTGACCACTTCTTCTGCATCATATCGATCCAAGAATTCCTTCTTCAGACCATAGTTGAGCACCTTCATCTCAGAGTTTCCATAGAAGCGAGCAATCTTTTCGCCAAATCCGCCGTCCAGAATGCCATCTTCTACTGTGATGACAACATCATGATCTGCCTTCAGGCTCTCCAGCAGTTCTTCATCAATACCGGTGATATACATCGGATTGATAACCGTCGGCTGAACACCAGTCTGCTTTTTAATTTCCTGTGCCGCAGCCTGACCCAGTGCATAGAAATTGCCAAGAACAATCACAGCGACACGACTGCCCTTCTGCGTCACTTCATAGGTATTGAGCTTCGCAAAATCCTTGGTGCACGGCTTGCCGGAAGAAACAACTGTCATCGGTACGCGAATCGCTACCGGAAGTTCATTCTGTTCTACGCTCCAATCCAGCATAGCCATGTATTCTTCCTTGGTTGTCGGTGCCAAATAAACCAGATTCGGAATATTTGCCATCATCGGAATATCATAAATACCCAGATGGGTGACATCATTCATGCCATATACCGATGCCGCAAAGACCAGAATGGTCGCAGCATTGCTGTTGACACACAGATCCTGCGACAGCTGGTCATAGGTTCGCTGAATAAAGGTGCTGTACACGCCGTATACTGGCTTGCCGCCATTTGCTGCAATACCAGAAGCCAATGCAACCGCAGTTTCTTCTGCAATACCAACATCAACAAACTGCTTTCCTGCCAGCTTGCGCTTGTCTGCAGTAAAGCCCAAAATCGGCGGGGTTGCAGAGGTGATGCCAACAACAGCCGGATCCTTCTTCATTTTCTCCAGCAAATACTGTGCCGTCAGCTCAGAATAATCCTCGCCTTCAAAGGTCATCAGCGGCTTACCGGTTTCCGGATCAAACGGCATACACCAATGCCACATTTCCTTATCCTGTTCTGCCGGAGCATAGCCCTTGCCCTTCTGGGTGCAGATATGTACGACAACCGGATAGGTGCTGTCCTTTACCTGCTGGAAGGCTTCTACCAAAGACGGAATGTCATTGCCATTCTTGACAAAGACATAATCCAGACCCATCGCACGGAACAGGTTGCACTCTGCCTTGCCATCGGTATCACGCAGCAGTTTGAGGTTCTGATACAAACCGCCATGATTTTCTGCAATCGACATATCATTATCATTGACGACAAGAATCAGATTGCTGTTCAATTCCGAGGCAAAATTCAGACCTTCCAGTGCTTCGCCGCCGCTCAGGGAGCCATCACCGATAATGGCAATGATATTTTCCGTGCCGCCGGTAAGATCTCTGCCCTTTGCCAGACCGCAAGCCAAGCTGACAGAAGTCGAAGTATGACCAATGACAAAGAAATCATGTTCACTTTCGCTCGGTTCGCTGTAACCAGACACATCATCATAATGTTCTTCATACAAAAAAGCATCTTTTCTGCCAGTCAGCATTTTATGGCAATAGCTCTGATGGGAAACATCAAAGATCATTTTATCTTTCGGAGAATCAAACACAGTATGCAGCGCAATTGTCGCTTCAACCATGCCAAAATTCGGTCCAAAGTGTCCACCATGCTTGCTCAGTTTCTGAAACAATGCTTCACGCATTTCCTGCGCCAACACATTCATTTCTTCAAAGCTCAGCTTTTTCACATCATTTGGGCTGTCAATTCGTTCCAAATACATGAGACGTCCTCCTTATTTTCCGTGTTTTTTTCATCATAACACTGGCATTATAATACCTAAAGTCAGGTTTAAGTCAATAGGTTTTTCAAAAAAAATCACCCTGCTAAAAAAGCACGGTGATTGCTGTGTTATTTGATAAAATCTGCCACTGTCTGCACGATACCTGCCTGATGCAACACTGTATAATACAATCCCAACTTGTCTATACGCAGTTGTTCAATCACATCTTCTTCCCCGCAGCGATCCCATGCAGAAATATATCCGCAGACAGGATCTGTATTCGGCTGACAGCGAGCGATTTCCGTGATAACCGGATAA
>NZ_JBNMHC010000283.1:0-3012 GCF_050872565.1 Butyricicoccus sp.
AATGATGAATAAAAAGGGAACACTTAAGCTGGTACATGTGCCGGAGATGGTCATGGAAGTATTGGATATTACCGGCTTTGCGGACTTTTTGACCATAGTATGACGGGGTATTTGACTGCCGCAACGCTGTTTCCTGTTGCGTTGACCGGTATTTTTATACTGCTCAGTAAAAAAACAAAATTTTCTGCCTGGCATCCTGGATTACAGCAGGCAATCATCGGTATTGCTTTTGGCCTTTTTGCCATTTTATCCACACAATACGGCGTGCCGGTTCAAAGCGGTGTTGTGATGAACGTTCGTGATGCCGCGCCGCTGTGTGCCGGTTTGATTTTTGGCGCACCGGCAGGTCTTATTGCCGGTATCATCGGCGGTATGTATCGATGGTTGTGCGTCTATTGGGGCGGCGAGATGGGCACACGATTGGCGTGCTCGCTGGCTGCTTTTTTGGCAGGCGTGTTCAGCGGCGTGATGCGAAAACGATTATTTGACGGTGACGTGCCGAGCTTTTTGTCTGGTTTCGGCATTGGCACGACGATGGAAGTGCTGCATATGCTGTTGGTGCTGGCAACCAATTTGGGTGATGTACCACACGCCTTTCATTTTGTGCAGGAATGCGCGTTTCCTATGATTGTCTGTAATGGTATTGCGGTGAGTTTGGCGATTTTGGTCAGTGGCAGAGTGGGGAAAAATGAGCGTATCAGCTTGAAAGATCGCTATATCAGCTATGACTTTGGTTTTTGGCTGCTGGTGTGCATTGTCATCGCGTTTTTTATCACGAGCAGCTTTACCCAGCAAATTATTTATCGCATTACGGAAGAGGACGCAGAACTGTATCGGCACGTTACGCTGTATCTGATGGCATTTACAGAAATTTTGATTTATACCGCACTGTTCATCCTGATTTTTCAGATGCTCAAGAAAAAAGTCGTCTGCAATTTACGGCGTGTCAATGACGGATTAAACGCCATTACCAGCGGCAATTTGGACACAGTGATTGATGTGAGGACATATAAAGAGTTTTCACAGCTTTCAGACGATGTGAATGCGACCGTATCGACATTGAAACAATATATTCAGGAGGCAGAGCAGCGTATTGACCAAGAGCTGGAATTTGCACGACAGATTCAACATTCTGCCTTGCCGTCTGTCTTTCCGCCGTTTCCGCACCGACCAGATTTTGATATTTATGCTTCTATGCATGCAGCAAAAGAAGTCGGCGGAGATTTTTACGATTTCTATCTGCTGGGACGATTTACTCTTGTCGTATTGGTTGCCGACGTGTCGGGCAAAGGCGTTCCGGCCGCTATGTTTATGATGCGGGCTAAGACGTTAATCAAAGCACTGACGGAGAGCGGTCAGCCGATTGATGAAGTGTTTACGGAGACCAACCGCCGTTTGTGCGAAGGAAATGATACCGGTATGTTTATCACAGCGTGGATGGGCAAATTGGATTTGCGTACCGGTGAGCTGTCTTTTATTAATGCCGGACACAATCCGCCGCTGCTGCGGCGCAGGGGAGAAGCCTATCAATATCTGCGGACGAAACCGAATTTTGTCCTTGCCGGTCTGGAGATGACGCGATACCGCACACAAACCATACAGCTGCAGCCGGGAGATTCCTTGTATTTGTATACCGATGGCGTAACAGAGGCTTGTGATAAAAATGAAATTTTGTTCGGAGAGACGCGCCTAGAGACCGTGCTGGCACAGACAGTGGATCGCAGTGCGCAGGAGACCTGCTGTGCCGTGACGGATGCTGTTCATGCATTTGTTCGGGATACGCCGCAATCGGATGACATAACCATGCTGTGCTTGAACCTTCATGCTATGCAAGATACCAATATTGTGCGAACGATTCCCGACACAGCATCTTTTTCTGTTGTACAGGAATTTTTGGATGATCGATTAAAGACCGCTGCTGTACCGGAAAAGCTGCGCAAACGAATGCAGATAACCTCCGATGAAATTTGGTCTAATATTGTGCGGCACAGCGATGCATCGGAAGCGATGTTGCGTCTGCGGCGAGAGGCGGATACCTTGTTTTTGGATTTTATAGACAATGGACAGCCATTTGACCCATTATCTGTGGCGCAGCCGGATGTATCTTTGGACGCAGACGAGCGAGAGATTGGCGGACTGGGATTATATATGGTGCAACAGATGACAGCTTCCATGCAATACAGTTATACAGAGGGAAACAATCAATTGACAATCGGTTTTGCACTTTTACCGGAATAACCAGAGGATATTCGACGAGATTTGCGGCCTCATATCTATATGATGATAGATAGAACAGGAGGGATAGCAGATGTTTTGGTATCGATGTGTATTGTTACTCACGGCAGCAATTTTACTGTTTATGCTGCTGTTTTCATTCCAATACTAGAAAATTCGAGATTTTTCGGCAAGGAAAAAACGCATGGGCTTTTCAAGAGGGGGAATTTGTGCTACAATAAAAAAAATACAAGGAGGAACGCATATATGCGACATATTATCGACCTCAGTGATCTGACAATGGAAGAATTTAATGAGCTGTACAAGCTCACTTCAAATATCATCGACCGACCGGAAGGTTATACGGATGCCTGCCGTGGTAAGGTTTTGGGCAGCTTGTTCTATGAACCGAGTACACGTACCAATCTTTCGTTTTCTACAGCAATGATGCGTTTGGGCGGTAGTGTAGTTGGATTCTCTAATCCGAATTCTTCCTCTGCGGCGAAGGGCGAGACACTGAAAGATACCATCACTATGGTGTCCAACTATGCGGATATGATCGTCATGCGTAACCCGCACGAGGGCGCAGCAAAGGCGGCATCTATGTTCTCTGAGGTGCCGATTATCAATGCCGGTGACGGCGGACATCTGCATCCGACACAGACACTGGCAGATATGACAACGATTCTGCGTCTGCGCGGCTCGGCGGATAATATGAAGATTGGTTTGTGCGGTGACTTGAAATACGGACGCACGGTACATTCCCTGATTCATTTCCTCGCAAATTATAAAAATGTA
>NZ_JBNMHC010000284.1:0-3005 GCF_050872565.1 Butyricicoccus sp.
GAAACCTGCTTCTCGCCCTCAAAATACAGCACACAGTCAACCATATGTTCCAAAATTTTCGGACCTGCCAATGTGCCTTCTTTGTTGACATGACCGACAATAAAAATCGTGACGTTGTGCCGCTTGGCATACTGCATGAGTGTCATTGCGCACTCTTTAATCTGCGTGGTATTGCCCGGTGCACTGTTGAGATCGGATTTGTAAATGGTCTGAATGGAGTCCACAATCAGAACGTCCGGCAGTAACAGTTCCGTTTCCGCCAGAATTTCTTCCAAATCCGTTTCTGCCAGTACAAATAGCTCCGGCGAGGAAATGTGCAGTCGATCCGCACGCAAGCGAATCTGCCGCAGCGATTCCTCTCCGGAGACATATAAAATCTTTGCCTGTCGGCTCATCTCCTGACACATCTGGAGCAACAGCGTCGATTTGCCAATGCCCGGCTCGCCGCCGACAAGAACAAAACTTCCGTGTACAGCACCGCCGCCCAACACGCGGTCCAATTCCGAAATGCCGGTGCGAAATCGCGTTTCTTCATTGGTTTCAATTTTTCCAATTTCCAGCGGTTTGTTGCGTTTTCGCTCGGTCTTCGGCAGGACACCGCGCGGCGCCGCTGCATTTTTCGCCTCTTTGAATTCGTCCATCGAATTCCACGCGCCGCAGGATGGACATTTTCCGTACCATTTTGGACTCTCATAACCGCATTCATTGCATAAAAACACTGTTTTTTGCTTCATAAACTGTTTAACCTTCTAAATAATTCAAGTATCCATGTATCATGCAGACAGATAGTTTTTTCTGATACCCGTCTTGCTTTAATTGCTCGGTTTCCTGCTGATTGGACAAGAAGCCGCATTCCACAATAATCGCCGGGCAGGTCAAATGTTTCATCAGATACACGCTGTCTGGTGCTTGTTTTGCTGTGCGCTGCCGAATCGGCTGCAGTCCCAGTGTCAATTGATCCTGAACCGATTCGGCAAGCAATTGTCCTTCTGGATTGTTTTTTGACCAAAAGACTTGTGCACCAGTATATTGACTGTCTGAAAACTTGTTGAGATGTACCGATACAAAAATCGGGTTTTCTGCTTGATTTGTTAGTTCTTCTCGCGCATGAATATCTGCCACTTTGTTCTGCCGAACTGTGCTCGCTGGGTCATAATTTAAGGATTGTTGATCTGTCCGCGTCAAAACCGTGCGAATGCCGAAAAATCCAGCCAACGCCTGACATTTCTTGACAATTGCCAAATTGATGTCTTGCTCTGCGGTTCCGTCTTCCGCCACGGCACCGCCGTCTATGCCGCCGTGTCCCGCGTCCAGCACCAACGTATGTTGATAACTGTGCGGCGCAAAAACGCCAGAAAGCCGCAAGCGTTCTCCATATGACATGAACGCAGATACGATTGCCAGCAATAACACTGCTGCTAAGATTGCCCGTTTTTTTCTCCACATAGCTCTGCCCCCAAAGGTTCTCTAGGAACTATATGTCTATGCGTGCGGCATCATGCTAGAGGATATTATATCATCTTTCTCATGGTCGAGCAATCCTGTCATGCACGCCTCGTCGTTTCATATCTTCTCAAATTGTCCAGCGTTGACTGCTGGTCTGAAGGTCAACCATATGCGTATATCGTCCATGTTTAGCATAAAGCTCATCCGGCTTTCCCTGTTCAGCTACTACACCGTCCGACAGTACTACAATTTTGTCCGCACCTGCCACCGTACGCATACGATGGGCAATGATAAGTACCGTCTTATTCTGTATCAGCCGAGACAATGCTGTCTGAATGAGTGTTTCATTTTCCACATCGAGACTTGCTGTAGCTTCATCCAGCAGAATAATCGGAGCATCTTTCAAAAATGCTCGTGCAATAGAGATTCTCTGCCGCTCACCGCCGGAAAGCGCACAGCCGTTTTCGCCGATGGTAGTATTCCACTTGTCCGGCAGCTTTTCCGCAAACTCATCGCAATTGGCAAGTTTTGCCGCCGCCAAAACCTCTTCGTCAGTGGCATCTTTTTTGCCCAATCGAATATTTTCTAGAATTGTATTGTCAAATAATGTTACATCTTGAAATACAATAGAGTAGAGGCTCATGAGCTTTTCGGGATCAATTTTAGATACATCCATGCCGCCAACGGTGATGCTGCCTTTCTGATAATCCCAGAACCGTGCTGCCAGTCGAGACACCGTGGTCTTTCCGCCTCCAGATGAGCCGACAAGAGCTGTGACCTCTCCCTGCTTTGCGGTAAATGAAACATCGCGCAGAACGGTTTCGCCGGAATTGTATGCAAAACCGACGTGATGGAATACGATGTCGCAGCCCTGATTGGTCAATACTTCACTGCCTTGTTGAATCGGATGATCGAGAATCTCATTCATGCGTCCAACATTCGTTCGCATGGAAATCACCGCCGCAAGATTTTGTAAGGCGCTCTGCATCGGGTCATACAGACGGGAAGCAACAAGCAAAAACATAAACGATGTCAATACATCGATCTCGCCATTTATCAGCAGCACAGCACCGGTGAGTGCAACCGACGCGATACCCAGCTTCAACACCATCCCGGCAGAGGTCACAAACACAGCATTGGTCAGTTCCGCAGTGATGGAATGCTTTTCCACATCACGAATTTTTTGAGATAGTCCAGTCAAATATGCCTGTTCCGCATTATTGGCCTTTAAATCACGGAGGGCTTCTATATATTCTTGAATGCCGTCGGCACAGGTCATTTTTACCGACATTGTTTTTGCCTGTACACGATCCTGTACCTTATAACTTAACAACACAATAAGAATAGACACTGGAATCACCCACAGTGCAGCTAATGCCATGCGCGGCTCAAAGAAAAACAGTCCAAGTGCAATCAGCACCGTAGAAAGGAGAGAACCGAAAAGTCCCGGAATGAAGTGTGAGCAGGTCTTTTCCAACACTTCGCAGTCCGCCATAATCGTGCTGGTCAAGTCGGCAAGATCTTTCTTTCCAAAAAAGGATAATGGAAGCTTACGAAGA
>NZ_JBNMHC010000285.1:0-2980 GCF_050872565.1 Butyricicoccus sp.
TCCAAGCCCATATTGGTCGGACCATAGGCAATATCTTTGGCAATGGTCTCTTCAAACAGCTGATATTCCGGATACTGGAACACCAGACCGATATGAAAGCGCACATTTCGCAGGTCATTGTCCGAGGCAAAGATGCTCTTGCCATGCAGCAGAACATCGCCCTCTGTCGGGCGGAGCAAGCCATTGAGATGCTGAATCAATGTCGATTTACCCGAACCGGTATGGCCGATAATCGCCAAAAATTCGCCGCGTTCCACGCACAAATTGACATGATCCAATGCTTTTTGTTCAAACGGCGTGCCCTTACTATAGACATGGCTCAGCTCACGCACTTCCAAGATAGACATGTCATGCGCCTCCTTTCAGCCATGCTTCCAGTCGATCCGCACATTCTGTGACGGTCAACGCATCAATTGGCAGCTGGGTTCCGGCAGTCTGATTGAGCTGCTGGAGCAGTTCCATGCTCTGCGGAGCCTCCAAGCCCAGCTCTCGCAGCCGCTGTGTCTGGATAAACACCTCGCGCGGCGTGCCGTCCATCACCAGATGACCGTTATCTAAGACCGCAACACGCTGAGCCTGTACCGCTTCATCCATATGATGGGTGATGAGAATGATCGTCATATGCTGTTTCTCATGCAGTTCATGCAGGATACGCATAATATCCGCGCGACCCTGCGGGTCAAGCATCGCTGTCGGTTCATCCAGCACAATGCATTTCGGCTGCATCGCCAGCACACCGGCAATCGCTACGCGCTGTTTTTGTCCGCCGGACAGCAAATGCGGCGCATGAAGATGATATTCATACATACCGACGAGTTTGAGGGCTTCATAGACCCGGCGGCGGATTTCTTTCGGCTCAATGCCCATATTTTCCGGACCGAACGCGGCATCTTCTTCTACAACTGTGGCGACAATTTGGTTATCCGGATTCTGGAATACCATACTGCACGCGCGGCGGATGTCCCACAGCTTTTCTTCGTCCATGGTATCCATGCCATCCACCCAGATCCTGCCGCCAGACGGCAGATTGATGGCATTGCACATGCGCGCAAAGGTAGATTTTCCAGAGCCGTTTCTGCCCAAAATCGCGGCAAACTGTCCATATGGAATGGTAAGATTCACGTCGTCCAACGCCAAATGCGTTGCCCGCGAGAAATCCGTATACCGGAAGGTTAAATCTTCCGCATGAATCATGTCTGACATGGTGTACTTCCTTTATTTGGAGATTTTAGATCACCGATTGGTATTGACCCAGCGGGCGGTATTGCCGCACGGCAGGGCGTAGCCCGTCGATTTTACCGGCAGACCCAGCTCCTGACAGTCGATATGTCCGCCGAAGCGAGAGGCAATCGTTGTGCCGAGAATATATCCCATGACGGCCGGTGCGAGACCTGTCGAATAGCTGTTGACAAGCAGGAACAGCGGATCATCCGACAGCAGCTGAGAGGTCAGCTGAATAAAATCTGCAATGTCATTTTCAATCTTCCAAACCTGTCCCGTTGGACCTCTGCCATAGCTCGGCGGGTCCATAATAATGCCGTCATACTTATGTCCGCGGCGAATTTCGCGCTCGACAAACTTCTTGCAGTCATCGACAATCCAGCGAATCGGACGATCTGCCAGACCGGATGCCACGGCATTTTCCTTTGCCCACTGCGTCATGCCCTTCGAGGCATCGACATGGCACACACTGGCACCGGCAGACGCTGCTGCCAGCGTTGCGCCGCCGGTATACGCAAACAAATTGAGCACACGCACCGGCTTATCTGACTTGCGAATCAATCCATCGACATAATCCCAGTTTGCTGCCTGCTCCGGAAACAAACCGGTATGCTTGAAGTTCATCGGCTTAATGTGAAAGGTCAGCTCTCGATAGTGAATATCCCACTGGCTCGGCAGCTTCTTGATGTTCCACTTGCCGCCGCCGGAGGACGAACGATGATACGAGGCATCTGCTGTTCTCCAAGCAGAAACATTTTTCTGCTTCGGCCAAATCGCCTGCGGGTCCGGACGAACCAAGACCTGCTTGCCCCATCGCTCTACTTTTTCGCCATTGCCGCAGTCGAGCACTTCAAAATCTTTCCATTTATCTGCAATCCACATATGACTCTCCTGTTATCTATGCTTGGTATATTTCTTCTGATTGGATTTCTGGTTACGGCGTCCGCCGGATGACCGATGGTTGGTGTTGATCGTCCGCGCCGTGCGCTTATCTGTCTTGCGCGCTGTCTGCTGTGTGTTTCGTCCACGATTTTGTTTTTTCTGCGGTTTGTCTGTGTGCAGATGCGCAAAATGTTCATTCGGCCGCGGGCGAATCAGACATTCTCTGCCGTAGCCGATGAGATCTTCTCTGCCCGCCTGAAGCAGTGCTTTAATGACAATCGCGCGCTTATCCGGTCTGCGCCACTGAAGCAGGGCGCGCTGCATTTCTTTTTCCTCCGGTGTCTTAGCGACATATACCGGCTTCATCGTGCGCGGGTCAACGCCGGAATAATACATCGCTGTGGACAGCGTGCCCGGTGTCGGATAAAAGTCCTGTACCTGCTGCGGCATATAGCCAATCGAATGCAGATATTCTGCCAGATGCACGGCATCACTCAGCTCGGCACCCGGATGTGAGGACATCAAATACGGTACCAGATACTGTTTTTTGCCCAATTTCGCATTGATGCGTTCATATCGCTCTTTAAATCGGCGGTATACATCAAACGACGGCTTGCCCATGTAATACAGCGCATGATCGCTCATGTGCTCCGGTGCGACCTTGAGCTGACCGCTGATATGGTACTTGACCAGCTCTAAGAAAAATTCGTCGTTGTCATCCGCCATCATATAGTCATAGCGCAGACCCGAACGCACGAATACCTTCTTGACACCCGGAATCTCCCGCAGCTGACGCAGCAGCTTGAGATAATCCGAATGATCTGCCCGCAGATTGCCGCACGCCTTCGGGAACAGGCAGCGTTTGTTCTGACACAAA
>NZ_JBNMHC010000286.1:0-2971 GCF_050872565.1 Butyricicoccus sp.
AAAGGCAGCGACAACGCCCTTGTTCTTGGAAACGCCGCCCTGAAAGACAACCGGGCTGGCAATTTTCTTGCCCTTGCCGACATTGTTCATATAGTTTGCAGCAACGGCATTACAAACGCCTGCAATAATATCTTCGCGCGGATGACCCATCTGAATTTTATGTACCAGATCACTCTCTGCGAATACCGTGCAGCGAGCAGCAATCTGTGTCGGGTGCTTGGACTTCAGAGCGTAATCGCCAACGTCCTCTACTTCAATGCCCAAACGCTTTGCCTGGCTGGACAAAAAGGCACCTGTACCGGCAGCACACAGCGTATTCATCGCATAGTCCACAGCTACACCGTTTTCTACCAAGATAATCTTCGAGTCCTGACCGCCGATCTCCAGAATGGTGCGTACTTCTGGGTAAAATGTCGTTGTGCCGACAGCATGTGCGGTAATCTCATTCTTTACCATCGTTGCACCGACGATAACACCGACCAGCTTACGAGCACTGCCCGTTGTGCCGGTTGCCACGACCTTATATTGCTCTTTGTCGAACTGCTTTTCCAGCAGGGCAACCAGTTTCTTTACCGCGCCAATCGGATCACCTTGCGTCCAAATATACTCACTTGCCAGAATGTTGTTCTGCTTGTCTATAATGACACCTTTGGTGGAAATGGAACCGACGTCGATTCCAAGATATGCATGTTGACGTCCCATCCGTTAAAATACATCCTTTCTCATTGCAATCATATCGTAAAATGCTTCCAGTCTTGTCATCAGACCTGCTTCGCCGGTCTGTACGTCATACGTCAAATACAGAACCGGAATCTTTTCCTCTGCACCGATGGTCTGCAAGACCGGCATAATATCAATTTCCGGTGTGCATCCCGCTGACTTGACATGGATAATGCCGTCAAATCCGCGGCGGGCATATTCTCTTGCCGCCCAGATATTTGCCGTAGAAGTCGGTCCCATCTCATAGGTACACAGATCTTTGATCTTGGCATTCATGTTTTTCTCACCCGGATAATGTACCATACGATTGGTTACATTCATCCAGCGATGCACCTCTACGCCCATGTCCGCCATGGTCTGTTCCAAATCCAGATTAGAGAAAGCATCCATAACGGTAAAGAATTCACCGACAATGCCGACACGCAGCGGTTCTGCCGGTTTTTCCAGCGGTGTATCTCGGAATACTTTCTTCACCTCTCGGTAAATACGGTCAATATCCTGCCGCGACTCTACCGATTCGCTTTCCTCTAAAAACTGCTTGTATGCCTTTTTATACGCACCGGACGGGTCAAAGCCGCAATTCTGGTAATACTCGTCCGTCACTTCGTCCACATATTCCAGCAGCTTAAGTGCATCCATGGCACCGGGGATAATACGCGTATACTTTACCTTTGGGTTAATGCGCTTGAGTACTTTGAGCATATCCTTTTTCTTGCCCGTGCTGTACTCAGACAAATTGATAAACTCAAATTCATAGCCAAGATCACGGAGAATCTGCTCCTGTAATTCGCCATAATATCCCAGACGGCACAAGCCATGCGACATCATCAGTGTATCTGCGCCCAAATCCAGCGCTTCAATCATACATCCCAACGTGCTTTTGAATGGTGTACAGACCGTATCCGGGCTGTATCGCGCACCGACTTCCAGCGTATGCCGTGTCATTTTCGGCGGCATGATATACTTCTGTCCCATACAGACTTCAATAAAATAGCGGATAACACCGCTGTAATTGGCAATGCGCGGGAACATGATTTTTTTCTGGTTCGATGGAATTTCTACCGGTGTCATAGTGTTCCCTCCTTAAAGTGAATGATGTCTACAAAGCTCTCCAGACGTGTCTCCACACCGGCGGTGCCGCTCTGTGCATCCAAGGTCAAGTTGAGAATCGGAACGCCCTTCATGCGGCGCTGAATCATCTCGTTAATCATGGAATCCGGACCGCACGGGAAGGCACTGAGCAAAATGATGCCGTCTACCTTGTTTTTATTCGCCATCAGGTTGCCGACAATTTCTCGGCTCATCTCCCATTTGATGGTCGGCGAAAGCGTTGTGCTTCGCTTAGAAGCCGCTTCACGGTCGGTAATGTCTGCGCGAATCGGGGTAACATCCAGCTTGCGCAAAACATCCATGACCGGCTTTCCCAAGAACGGATCTTCAATGACATAGCTGTGACCCGCAACAAGAATCTTCGTATTGGGCGATTTATACAGTGCT
This sequence comes from Butyricicoccus sp., assembly GCF_050872565.1. Classification (GTDB taxonomy): domain Bacteria; phylum Bacillota; class Clostridia; order Oscillospirales; family Butyricicoccaceae; genus Butyricicoccus_A. The sequence goes on from NZ_JBNMHC010000286.1 coordinate 2,218, forward strand.
TCCTGCTCTGTCAGCAGTTTTTTCCATGTTCTCTGCTCGACAGCCTTTGCGGTCGCATAGGCTTTTTTGATCGTCTTTTTGTCAAAACCAAGCTGATTTCCCATGCCATAAAAAGCGGATTTTTCATCCTGTTTTTGCAAAACATCCAGATTATATGTCAGAAATTTCTGCGGAACATCGCGGAATACATTTTTGACAATATCCGGCATTGCTTCAAATCGCACGCACATCATGTGCTTGTGTCCAAAATTGCTGACGCGCGGCACAAGAATATAATCGCACTTGCCGACCAGTGCTTTGACATGTCCCAGATAAATTTTTTCGGACAGACAGGCTTCATCCACACACAGTGCGGTGCCCTGATCCAAAATTTCTTTATCTGTCGGACGACTGGTCACGACTTCTGCGCCCAGCTGCTGAAAAAACACCGTCCACAGCATCGAGTACCGATGGTACAGCATGGCGCGGGGCAGACCAATTTTTAAATTACTCATGTATTTGTCTTCCACCAATCTTTTGAATTTTTACACAGATTCCATTATATGCACATCAAAACGGCTTGTCAACTTCTCTTCTGTTAGAAGGAAATCTTGTGCATTTCTTGGAAATAAATACCAAAAGTGTCTCTGAATGCTCTCAGAGACACTTTTTACTCCCTTGTTTAGTTAAATCCGTATACTTTTCGAGAAATCCGATATGCCAGCTTGCCTAAGAATCGTCCCGGTCTGCCCGGCAGATTCATATATCTGCTGAT
>NZ_JBNMHC010000287.1:0-2959 GCF_050872565.1 Butyricicoccus sp.
CGCAGAACCGGTATTAAACCATGAGGACGGCACCACAACGGTCACTGGAACTGTCATTGATGGTGCAATTAAGTCTCAGACGATTGACAACTATGATTCCGCAACGGGTAAGCAGACTTTGAAGTTCGATCTGGACTATGAAAAGATCATGGGCTCGCAGGATACTAGAACGCAGGCAAAGAGCGTCTATGTGTACTACGAGGCTATCGTTCAGAAGGAAGCTGTAAAGGAAGGAAATCATATCGGTGAAAACATCGCAACACTGACCTACTCCAATGCGGCAACACCGGATTCTACGCACACAACGAATAAATCCGAGACCGATGTGTACAACTACTATCTGAGAATTACCAAGATTAAGGGCGAAACCACAGAGTCCCTGAAGGGTGCAAAGTTCGCTTTGTATCTGGCAAAGGATAGCAATACAAAGATGAGATTTGTGAAGGAAACAAACACAGATGGTTCTGTATACTATCGTCCAGCAGTTGATGGCGATTCGGAAGATTCGATTGTCACGGATATTGAAGCAGATTTCCAGATCCGCGGTCTGGATGCCAATACATACTACCTCGAAGAGACGGAGACTCCGTCCGGCTACTACAAACCGGAAGGACGCTTTGAAATCAAGCTGATTTCTAAGATGGAAAATGGTAAGCACACCGGCAAGCTGGATGCTACAAATTCTTCTATGAAGGCACTGGAAACAGCTGATGCAAACCTGCTTCTTTCTCCGAATGTTGATTCCAATCTGGCATACGAGTACTCTGCAGGCGTTAAGAACAGCTCTACGCCGAACCTGCCGACTACCGGCGGCGCAGGCACCATGCTTCTGTCCATCGGCGGCGTTGTCCTGATGGCAGCAGGCGCATATCTGATTTTCTTCCGCAAGAAGGAAAACTAAGTTTATACATACCAACCGAATCGCCGTGGGAGAGTTTCTCTCACGGTGATTCGATGATATGGACAACTTTCCAGTTCATGGAAGGCTGTCCATATCAAGCATCAATCACAAAAGGAGCCGCAAACGTGAAAAAACGGAAAATCCTCCGCATGATATTTGCCCTTTTCATCTTCGGCGCGGGTATCGTCGCGCTGTTCTATCCGGTGTTCAGCGATATTTGGAATCAGCACCGCCAGAACAGCATGATGGATGACTATCAAGATACCGTCCAGCAGATGACAGAAGAAGATTATTCCGCTTGGCTCAAAGCCGCGCAGGAATACAACGCTACCCTCAATCAAAAAGCATATGATTCGTTCACAGGCTTGGATTTGCCAGCAGATGACCCGTATTGGTCTCTGCTCAACGTCAACGGAGATGGTATCATGGGATATGTGGAAATCCCCAAAATCAGCGTGCGCCTGCCAATTTATCATGGTACATCCGAAAAAGCCCTGCAAAATGGTCTGGGACATCTGGTTGGCACTTCGCTGCCGGTCGGCGGCAAGGGAACACATTGCGTATTATCCGGTCATCGCGGTTTGCCGTCTGCGCTGCTGCTCACCAATTTGGATAAGGTGAAGATGGGCGATTTGTTCTATCTGCATGTGTTGGATAAAACGCTCGCCTATGAAGTAGATCAGATTCAAACCGTCGATCCGAGCGAAGCGGAAGCTCTGCAAGCACCGGAAGACGGCGATTATGTTACCTTGATTACCTGCACGCCGTACGGCGTCAATACCCAGCGGCTGCTTGTGCGCGGACATCGCACAGCAGTTCCCAAGCAAGCAGAGAAAGTTACACCGATTCAGCAGATTTTGACGAGCTTTGGCTGGAAAATTTATGCATTGCTTGCAGTAATTCTTCTATTTTTATTGTGGTTCATTTTACTTTGGCGGAAACGGCGCAAAAAACGACTGCGCAAAGCGAAACAGGAGCGTGAATGTATTGAAAAGAATTTCGATAATTGGGAAGTCATTGAAGAAGTATCTTCTCGGACTGATGACGGCCATTCTTCTGATTTGTCCGGCGGCAGCCATCGAGACCATAGATAATACACAGACGGGAAGTTTGACTGTTCAGAGCAATTACAGCGGTCAAGCGTTGACGGATATGCCGTTTGCTATCTATCGTGTGGCGGATGTTTCGCGGTATGGCCTGTTTACGCTGCTGCCGCAGTACGAAGAGAGCGGTGCCGCTGTCAACCAGCTGGAACAAAGCGATGCCCTGGATTGGCGCACCCAAGCGCAAAAATTAGCACAATGGATACAGACAAATCATCTGTCTGCGGATGCGGAAAAATCCACAAACAAAAACGGAACGGCTGTATTTTCACAGCTGGATACCGGTTTGTATTTGGTCATTGGTTCGGATACCAGAGTATCCGGCACACAATATCACAGTGCTCCATTCTTGGTTTCCATCCCAGAGCAGACAAGCGATGGCGCAGCATGGACATACGCTGTAACGGCCAATCCGAAGAGCGAACCGAATGGCAGCCACACAAGGGACGACGGAGATAACAGCAATCGCACAGACAATCCATCAGATAAATCGGATGAAAAGACAGATAACAAGCCGAATACCAAACCAGGTACATCCGGCAATCGTCCGAACGACTCTGATACAACATCTGTAAAGAAAAACTTGCCGTATACCGGCATTCTGCAATGGCCGATTCCGGTATTGGCAGGAACCGGTCTGGTATTAATGATTCTGGGCTGGAACATCAAGAAAACCAAGACAAACAAATAAGTATAGGAATGTGAAACATATGAGACATAAAATTGGATCTTGGCTGATACGGCTTGGATGTCTGTGCATTTTAGCGGCGTTGGTGTTTCTCGCACATAATGTTCGAGAAGAACAGCAGGTGAGCCAAGCAACAGATGCCGCATTGTCCGGCGTGCAGCAAGCGATTGAAGATACTTCTGACTCCAGTGACGAGCAAACCGTTTCTGTTGATGGCGAACAATATCTGGGCTATTTGTCCATTCCTGATTTGAATCTGACTTTACC
>NZ_JBNMHC010000288.1:0-2951 GCF_050872565.1 Butyricicoccus sp.
AAATGCAAAACATGCTGAAACAGCGCATCGCTCTGTCTCAGACCAATGCGCCCTTCCGGTACTTCCAGTAATCTGCCGGAGTTGTTCCATTCCTTTGTTTCGCTGTCAAACAGCGCCGCCGATGTACGGTAATTGGATGTATCAATTCCAAAAAAGAGAGACATTATTCCGCCTTCTCGTCTGCTTTTTCTCGTGCCACTGCACCGAGAACGCCGTTGACAAAGGCAGATGCTTCCTTGGATTCGTATTTCTTTGCGAGCGCAACCGCCTCGTCAATCGCAGTGCCCACCGGAACATCTTCCGCATACTGCATTTCGTACAGCGCCAAACGCAGAAGAGACATCGTCATGTGCGTCAAACGATTGGTCTTCCAGTTGGTAGAATGTGCTTCTACTACGGCATCCAGCTCTGCGCAATGTGCACAGACGCCGAGAACCGTATTGCGAATATATGCCTTCTGCTCTTCCGGCAGTTCTCCTGCATACAGTGCGACGTCACCCGCCAGCGATTCCATAACCTCTTGTTCCAGACGGTCAGAAACGAGTTCTGCGTCGTCAAACTGCTTAAAGCTCAATTCAAAAATCAGATGCAGTGCAATTTCTCTTGCTTCTTTTCTTCCCACAGGGATACCTCCGTATTTAGTTAAAACTAGCCATTTTATGATTTAAAATATATTATACAACAAGTCTGCAAAAAAATAAACCCTCGACCGACATTGGTCAGGGTTTATTTTACTGTGCTTTGGTCACTGAACCTCAGTCGATACGGCTGTCGGTGTCTCAAAAGACACGCCGCCCACATTGATATTGACCGCCGAAGTACGCATACCAGTCATGGACAGAATCGAAGAACGAACTGCCTCCTGTACCTTCTTGCTCACTTCACAGATGTCATAGCCGTACTGGGCGAGCATACTCACCTCGACCTCGACCAGATCCCCGTGGAATACAACCTTTACGCCCTTTGCCAGGCTTTTCTTACCCAAAAACTCTGCAACATTGGTGCCAATGCCGGAATAGAGGTTGCCTACGCCCTCTGTCTCGGATGCCGCAATCGCTGCAATAGACGCGATAACGTCCTCAGAAATGCGAACGCTGTCCTGTTCGCTGCCGGAAGTCCAGTATTCCTTACCGTCTGCCATAGGTATCACACTCCTTACGATGTGATTATACCATATGGTTTGGCGTTTGAAAACAAAAAATTGAAAAAAGCCGGATTATTTCGCTTCACTGACACGCAGCATAGATGCCTGCGCTCCTGTCTCTGACAGCACCATATCCGAAATCGCTGCCGTAGAAGAAGCATTTAGCCCGCCCTTTGGTGAGGAAACAATGACGCTGATGGTCTCATCGGAAATATAAACGACCGCATCCGCGTAGCCCTTGGATTTCAATTGGCTTTCCAATCGTTCTTCTTTTACTGTATTGCCCGCAATCTGTGTGATTTTCTCGCTCGCTTGCTTCTTGGCATCTTCCGACGCACTGTCACTGGAAACGGTTTCTCTCAGCATCGTGAGCGCTTCATCTCGCGCAGTCTCTCGAGACAAACGCGCCTGAGCAAAATAATCCGTCTGCTTTGTATCTTTTGACTCATCAGAAGTTTTCTCATCTTTCTTCTCTTCCGCGTCAGCTGTCTCTGTATGATCTACAGCTGTCACTGCGCCATAGATACTGCCGGTAGTTTCCGATGCTGCTTGATCGGCAATGGTCAGTGTATCTGGCGATTGAAAGTAGCTCCAGTTCAAATAGACCGCAACACACAGCATGAGACCAATCACACCATACACGGCACCGCGCCTCTTTAAGGATACCATGTTCTTCCCTCCTATTGACTTAGTTTCGATACAGATATGCAATCGCTGGAAATCCCGCACAGCGCAGAAACCGCATGAACAATTTGCAGCCGAACGGCATCATCATCTGCCCCTTCACACAAAATTACTGCACCGCGAAACGTCGGATACTTGCTCTTAATCAAAATCGGTGCTTCTCCATAGCTCCCATCCGACAAAATAGATGTTGTGCTTTCATATGATTCGTTGCTGTTATTGTCAGTCGTCTGGCTCGATTTACTGACATCCGCCGCATAAACAGATTCTTCTCCTGTTTCCAGCGACAGCAGCACGGTAACACGCCCCGCTCCATCAATCTGTGACAAGCTATCCGCGACAGATTGTTGAAACGCCTGTAAATCAAACCCATGGTCTGCCTGCTCTGCTGTTTGCTCCTGTGTATTGAACGCAGGCTGCATACCAGAAGTCAGCAATAAGACGCCGACCAAAATCACAAGCAAAAAGTATTTATATCGTCTCCAAATACGGGATGCCCACACCCGCCACGCTTGCGTCTCCTGTTTCATTGTATGAAGATACGATCGGCCGATATACCAAGCTGTTGTGCAAGCGTCTGTTGAAGCTGCGACAAATCCGCATTTCCTTCTTGTTTTAAAGAAATCTGCGTAATCACGACTTGGTTATCCGTCTGAATCTGCGCGGATACCTGTGCCTGACACGAAATGCCGCTTTGCTGTGCCAGTTGCTCCGCATAGTCGGCAGTCTCTGCCTCAATTTCTCGAATCATCTCTTGCTGAAACAGCTGTGTGCTGTCTTCCATCTGCGTAGTTTCTATCCGGGGAAGAAAGTCTCGAAATCGCTGCGGTGCATATTTCTGCATAGGAATAACAAGCGATACAATCAAAATCAAACCGGTTCCCATCCGAAGCACCTCCTTCATCGCACCTTCCGGCACAATCGCTAATACGACTGCGCCAAACAAAGAAGCGGCTGTGACGCTGAGAATGATTTGACGCAGCAAGTCAATCACGTCGTCATCACCACCGAATACACCAGCTCAAAAAATAGAATGGCGGAACAGCTCCCCAACATACCTAAAATCATGCCCATGCTGTCCGCAATGCCATCGGCAAGTCCGCTGAGTGATTTCGGGCAAATC
>NZ_JBNMHC010000289.1:0-2928 GCF_050872565.1 Butyricicoccus sp.
ATTCATCTGACGCATCGAGAGCTGCTCGGCACTTGGGCAGAAAATGCCGCGCAATTTGCCGCCGGAGAAACCGTCTGCGGCATTGTGCGCAGTGTCGAAGAATACGGGGTATTCATCGAACTGGCTCCCAATTTGTCCGGTTTGGCAGAGCTTCGTTTTCCGGTCTCTGCCGGAGATATGGTCTCCTGCTACATCAAGTCTATTCTGCCGGAACGCATGAAAATCAAGCTCAATCTCATCGACCGCATCGGAACGGCACCGATGCCGCCTCCGCCGCTGCCGTACTTTATCACGAGCGGACATATTTCCTGTTGGCAATATTCTCCGCCGTGCTGTACCACGCGACAGGTATGCACGGAATTTGACGCGCCATCCATCGAAGATTTATAACCAAACAGGGTGCTGTCGATGCATGTCGGCAACACCCTGTTTGATTTAGCGATTCTTTCTTTTATAATCTGCGGTAAAATACTTACCGGCACGAATCTCATCGGTCATGCCCGGATACGGGGCTTCGCTGATGACATCCTCGTTGTTCTTTCCGGCATCTCCGATATACGTAATCGTTGCAAATTCCGGAACGATATACTTCGGATAATTGTCATACTTTGCACGCGCGGCTTCCATCTTGTCAATGTGCTCATTCTGATAGCAAACCGTGATTTCCGGATGCTCATGCACCCACTTCGGGAAGAAAATCGTGCCGTGCAGCTTGCCCTCATTCGGCATAAAGTCCAGCGCAACATCCGTGCCGGTCGGCTCCGTCCAGGTAATCTTAAACACGCCGTCGGTCAGCTTGACAATCTCCGCCTTCTGATCGGTCACCCAACGTCCGGCAACCATACCGCCATGAATGCGATAGTCCACGGTGTTTTCGTTCTTTGCATACCACTCATATTCCCATCCGTTGTCATAGGTATAGATAAAATGTGTACCGATAAAATCTTCCAGATCCTTAAACTGCTTGCTCATGGCAGTACCTCCTGTATTGTTTTTTCTTAGTATAATACGTAAATATAAACATGTCAAGATTTACATGTTTTATTTTACAAATATTTTGTGGTATAATACATATACTCTATCGAAAGGAACGATACGATGGGAACACTACGATATGCTATTCTCGGTCTGCTCAACCGCAAAGCCATGACCGGTTATGATTTGTCCAAGGAATTTCAGACTTCCCTGGCAGAATTTTGGCACGCCAAGCACAGCCAAATCTATCCGGAGCTGAAAGCCCTAGCGGAAGACGGTCTGATTACGTTTCAAACGGAAATCACCGGTACAGTTTTAGAGAAAAAAGTATATTCTATTACGCAGGCCGGAAAAGCAGAATTTTTGCAGTGGGAGCGCAGCAAAAGCAAGATCAAGCAGCTGCCAAAAGACGAATTCAAACTGCGGCTGTTTTTCTCGGACAGTCTCCCCAAAGAAGCACAGATTCAGCTATTGACCAACCACCTGGAACAGCATCAGGAACGGCTGGAGCAGTTGCATAACGATTTATCCAAATTTGATGCCATTCCGCCGACGCAAGCCGCTGCATTCAGCGACTATCTCGTGTTGCTGGGTGCCATCAGCCGAGAGCAGAGCATGTGTGACTGGCTGAAAACCTGCATCGCCTTGTGCGAAAAAAATTCCCCGTTTACATCATTGGACAGGTCCAGTAAAAACGGACAATAGACAAATACCCCCAGATGTAGGAAAATAAAAGTACTACACCAGGGGGTATTCGTTGTTTAACAAGAAAATTAACTTATGCCACAATAAATCGTATAATCTTGTTATTTTTTCTTAAGTTTTTTAAGAATACGATAAATTTTAAGAAATAAGTTTTTAATTCGATCCGGCAAACTCACGTAATCATCCGGCAAATACGTCAAATCTCTTTTTTGTTCCTTCGGAAGAGGTCTCATTTGAATCACCAAATGAGAATGCTTCAAATAAGTGATTTCAAATCGGTATTTGTAATGCACTAAATTACTAATTTCAAAAAAGTGTGGATATTCTTCGTATTTATCCTGCCGTCTTCGCTTTTTCGTAATTTCGCGTACATCTTCCAAAACTGACTCATCCATATAGAAGAAATCAATTTCTCTTTTATCTTCCACAATTACGTTCATGCTAAACTGACGTAAAGAATCACGTTCTTTGTGAAGAAAGAATGAAGATACGTAATTTTTTATTACATCCCATGCATATTCTTGATAGTCAAAACTCTGAATACTTACTTCGGTTGTTGCTATGTTTTGGGTGAAATATTCTACCCACAGGACAACAATTGTCCATCCCCAATAAATGCTAGCCAATGTTCCTAAAACTGCATTGCTCGGTGCTTGAACCAATGTGCTTGATACACGTGCGGTTAATTCTCCATTTACAGCACTATGATACAGCCCTATTGCACAATTTATACCAATAATACAACCCAAAATGATAAGCATTCGTTCAAACGTCACATACCAGATATAGCGATATCTTTTTTTTACGGGACCACCATTTTTTAAACCTCTTCCATTTTTTTAAAACAACATTCGCGGTAATACTGATAGCAATGCTTAGACTACGCTTAATATGATTTACTTTTTTTTCTATGCGAGCAGTATATTCAGACCACGTTTTAATAGGCATCTCAGGATGCCAAAGCACTGATTGACAATTATATCTATTTCTATAATCACGAGCGTATCCAGTTAAAAACTGGAGTGGCACCGCTCACGCTGCGCCACTCCGTTTGAAATTTAATATTTTCCTACCCGGGGACTTTTTTGTACTGTCCGCACAAGATGGGGCAGTGCATCATCGTAAACGGGGAATTCTGCTTTTTCCAGTTATCTGCTCTTACTCCAGAACAGCGCCCTTATTGGCAGAGCTTACGAGGCGTGCATAGCGAGACAGCCAGCCGGTCTTAACCTTCGGCTCATGCGGAAC